>JABFSB010000060.1 GCA_013140875.1 Acidobacteriota bacterium | reverse complement strand
CTTCGTATTATTCAAGACCAAAAGGTCTCCACTTTTCAGAAGGTTCGGAAAATTCGCGAACAGGCTGTCGCTGAACGATCCTGTGGCCCGGTCGACGGACAAGAGTCGCGAGGCCTCGCGCTTATCCAGCGGTTGCTGGGCGATCTGATTCCCTGGAAGCGTGAAATTGTAATCCGAGAGCTGCATCCTTGACCCTATTGTAACCGGAGCGCTTATCTAATATAATCTCGGAATCGCAGTCCGATAACCCTTTTAGAATTAACCCATCTTTTGGGATGGTTTTTTGCATCGAAGACGCAGCAGGAAAGCCGTTTTGCGACACCCGTGTCGCGGCGGGCCGGCAACTCTCCGAACTTTAGATACTTAGCAAGGAGCATGGAGTTTATGAACACAAGGAAGGTTTTTTCGAAAATTTTAGTGGCGGCTTTCTCAATGGCCTTCGTACTTATCGCGACGGAAACGTCGAGTGCACAGTTGCGGTACGCGAACCGTTACTCGAAACGGAACGTCAGCAGCATTATTTCCCGAATGGAAACCCGGAGCAACGAGTTCCGGCGAGATTTCGACCGGGCCATGGATAACAGTAATCTTAACGGCACCGACGCCGAAGACCGGTTCAACAACATAGTTCGTGATTTTGAAAACTCGGTTGATCAGTTGCGTAGCGAGTTTGATCGGAATAATTCCTGGTGGGAAAGCCGGAACGACGTTCAGGACATGATCCGCGATGCCCGCCCGGTTAACACCATGATGACAAATCTGGCGTTTCGCAGGAACATCGAGCGGCAATGGAGCAATCTTCGCAATGAGATCAATAAGGTAGCCGATACTTTCGACTTGCCCGGTCTTAACGGCGGCGGTTGGAATGGAGGCGGAGGAGGAAACGTAGGAGGAGGCCAGGGAAATGTTCCCAGTTGGGCAACCGGCACATTCTACGGCCGCAATCCCGAAACTGGCGGCACCGTAACGCTGAACATCCAGCGGGACGGCTCGGTTACGATCACCCTCGACGGCGGAAACGCCGTTTACGCCTCGATGGATCGCACTACCCTTACAAACGGGCAGTATGTTTCAAGGGTCACACGGCTCAGCAACGGTATTAGAACGACTGATTCTTCCAACGGCAGATATATCGACTATTACACGACCCCGGTCGGTGGCGGCGGCGGCGGAGGCCAGGGAAACGTTCCCAGTTGGGCATCCGGCACATTCTACGGCCGTAACCCCGAGACGGGCGGAAATATCGTGTTGACGGTCCAACGCAACGGCAGCGTTACGATTTCGATCGACGGTACCGCCCCGGTTTATGCGTCGATGAACGGAACAACATTGACCAACGGTCCGTATGTCTCTCGAGTCACGCGAATCAATAACGGCATTCGGACCACGGACGTTAACAACGGAAACTACATCGATTATTTCCGCCGTTAAAGCTGGACGATTGACGATTTGGTAATCAAGCGGCGGTTGCGTTCTTTTGACGCAGCCGCTTTTTTGCGCCCCGCCCGCAACAAAAAAGCAGCCTGCCAAAATCGGCAGGCTGCTTTTCGTTTATATTCGGGCCTGACTATTTACCGGCCACCTTTTTTGAATTATTTATCATAATATCACCCCCAGTACTTGCTATGATGCCACAAAGTAATCGCATTTGCCACTAACTTCTTTAAACTTGTAATGTTTAATTTTAGATAACCGGAAATTCGCTCTGCGTTCGCGGCTAGCAGAAGATCTTTGGTGCCGGAGGTCGGACTCGAACCGACATGGGCGTTAAGCCCGCCAGATTTTGAGTCTGGTGCGTATACCAATTTCGCCACTCCGGCGTGGAACATAAAATAATACGGTTTGGGGCCAATTTGGTCAAGACAATCGCGATGACCTGGCAGCGTCTGGGCTGAATTCCTTTTGATTCCTTTGCGCTCTTTGCGTGAGAATCTTGCCAAAGTAATTCAAAAAAAACGGGTTCAAACCGGCTTTAGCACGACCACGTCTATCCGGCGTTTTGCGTCGTCGAGAAAGGCTTCGATATTCGCGAGTACCTTGGATTCGGTCAGCTGCCGGTCGATCTCCTGCCGCTTTTCCTCAAGAGTCGGTGTAACCACGCCCGGGAACCGCCGGCGGAAATCGGGGACATAGGTTTGATTGTAGAACTGCGTCTCTTCTTCGGCCGTATTCACCACGAAGGACCGGAATCGAAAATCGATATACTTTTTGATCGCGACGCGTTTGGCGATCAACTGCTCGAAATTTTCATCCTTTACGGATTCGAACCCGACAATCCTCAGCCGCCGTTCGAACTCCGCGGTAGATGTAAATGCCGCGAGCGTTTCCTTTATTTCATCCTGAATTTCCTTATCAGTGGGTGCCGACCGGGGAATCCGTTCGGCTTCTAAAGAAAAGATTCTTTGGTTTATAACTGTTGTTAGGGCCAGGTTTAGGTCTTCCGACCTGGCCGGCGTGAGTTCCATGCCGGGCTGCAACGCGAGCTGCCATTTTAGGTCGGAATAGGTGATCAACTCGGTCCTGGTGCCGTCACTGACCGTCGCAACCGTTTTATCAACTATGGTTTGCCCGTGTGAAATTAAGATCAGCGAGACGGTCAGCACAAATATTCCAACTAATTTTGATCGGCCAATCCCGTGAATTTCCTTTATCCGCATCTATTTCGATTCTAACCGACTGAAACAACTAGTCAATTGCCGCCGTACCCAAGTCCTATGTTTTTGATCGGGGATTTTCTTCTTCCAAATTGCTCTAATTCGATGCCGTTAAGCCGCTTCCGGTTCAATTTAAACTGACGTTGACAAATAGAGATAAATATATCGGCTTGCAAATAATTTCTGATTATGTTTTCAATATATAAACAGATGTCCGGAAACACTTTCCACGTAAACCATCTCCACCATCATGCGCACGCACATTCGCGCATGAACTAAATCCCGTTTTTAATTAACTCGAAATAGTTGCAGACAGGCGCGAACTTGAAAAAAGTTTCAAGGGGCGTCGTGTTGTCATTTTTTGATCATGAATCTAAAGATCGCATTACAAAAACAGGGGAAATTGGCTGAAGGCTCGACAAAG
>JABFSB010000418.1 GCA_013140875.1 Acidobacteriota bacterium | reverse complement strand
TCTGTGGAAACTTGTCCTTCAACGCCTGCAGAACAGTTATCGGGTCGTTCGGCTGGCCGTCGCCGGACCAGTTGCTGTTCATCTCCGCTTTGTTGTCGGCGAGCGCACCGACAACGGCTATTTCTTTTATTGTCTTTCTGATCGGCAGCGTTTCGTTATCGTTTTTGAGCAGGACAAACGACTTCTCAGCGGCGAGCTTTGCCGTATCGAGGTTCGCTTTCTTGAACACCTCGGCTTTCTCTCGATTTTCATCCGCAAACGGTTTGTCGAAAAGCCCGAGCCGGAACTTGACACGAAGAATATTACGGACCGATTCATCGATCGTCGCCATTGATATTTTCTTCTGCTTTAGCAGCTCTTCGCCGTGTTTGTTATAAAAGCGGCTGACCATTTCCATGTCGGTGCCAGCGTTTAGAGCATACATCGCGGCCGATGCTTCATCCTTGGCCAGGCCGTGAAACATCAGCTCCATCACGGCGGTGTAATCGCTGACCACGAGCCCGTCGAATCCCCATTCCTTTCTTAAAATGTTTTTCAGAGTAAACGGATTGGCGGTGGCGGGCACGCCGTCGAGATCGTTGAACGAGGTCATGAAAGAACCTACACCGGCATCGACCGCGGCCTTGAAGGGCGGGAAGTAGATCTCACGCAATGCCCGCTCGGTTATGTTGGTCGTGTTGTAATCGCGTCCGGCTTCGGCGGCGCCGTATCCGACCCAGTGTTTGGCGGTTGCGAGAATTTTGTCGGGCCGGCTGTAATCGTTGCCCTGAAATCCGCGAACGCGAGCGGTCGCGGCCTGCGTTCCAAGGTAAGTGTCTTCGCCCGCACCTTCGACGATGCGGCCCCAACGCGGGTCGCGGGCAATATCGACCATCGGCGCAAACGTCCAGTGAACACCGGCGGCACGCGATTCGGCTGCGGCCACGGCGGCTGATCTTTCTAACAGCGACATATCCCAACTCGCCGTTTCGCCAAGCGGCACGGGAAAGATCGTGCGATAACCGTGAATAACGTCAAAGCCAAGCAGTATCGGAATTTTCAACCGCGATTCCAACGCCGCCCGCTGCAGCTCATTCGTCATCTTCGCGCCGCGAACATTCAGCGTCGAACCCAGCAAACCCTTCCGCGCCATCTCCAAATGCTCCGGCCGATACGTACCGTTGCCATCCCCGTCCAACTGCTGCAGCTGCCCAAGCTTTTCGGCGAGGGTCATTCGTGCGATCAAGGCATTTATCGCAGTTTCAACTTTGGCTTGATCCCGTTTTTGCGCGATGATCGGTGACGCCAAAAAGGTAAGCAAAAACAAAAAAACGACGTATTTTGAAATTTTTAGAGGCACTTCTGTTTCCCTTTGATATGCTGAGTTCAAATGAATTTGACTAGATCGGCAATTGCCTTAATTTTAGTGATGGCGGCCACGTCGTTTGCCCAGCAAAACGATGTCGGCAAACTTTTGCAAGAATCGGCTGCATTGATCCAGGCTGGAAAATTCGCCGATGCCGAACCTTTGCTGCAAAAAACGACAAGAATTGCTCCTGCAAATTCGGACGCCCATAACCTTTTGGGTATAGTTCTCGATCAACTTGGAAAAACAGCGGAAGCCGAACGAGAATATCGGACCGGGATTCAACTCAATCCGAAAGCCGTCTCGCCGCGAGCCAATCTCGGAGTTTTGCTTGCAAAAACTAATCGGCAGACAGAGGCCGTTCAAATTTTCGAATCGGTCTTAAAACTTAAGCCGAACCATCCTCAAACTATTATAAATTTGGGGCTTTTATATGTCTCAATAAAAAACTTTACAGCAGCCGTCGATCCTCTAAAGCGTGCTGCTGAAATGCAGCCCGGTTCCTTCGATTTGAAGCTAAATCTTGGAATCGCGCTTTTTCAAACGAATAACCCGGACGAAGCCGAAAAAGCCTTTCTCGACGCGATGCCGCTTTCGACCGCAAGTGCCGAGCCTGCCTATTACTTAGGGCTTATTGCCTTCAACCGCAATCAAGACGAAAACGCCGAGGCGTATTTTAAGCAAGCTGTTGAAATCGAACCTAAACATGTTTCGGCCAGCTTCATGCTTGGCGAGCTATTCGCGAAATACAAACGCTATGCCGACGCAAAACCATTTTACGAAAAGGCTTTGGAGTTGGAAAAGTCGAAGCCCGTTTACTACATTCGCCTTGGCGGAATGTATATTTATCTCAGCGATTTCAACGCGGCTTTCCAAATCTTTCAAAAAGCTTCAAAGACCTTTCCCGAAATTCCCGAGATTCACTATTTCCTTGCCATTACCGCGCGTGCAAAAAGTGATTCCGATTTAGCCATCATTGAAGTAAAAAAATCGCTCGCCCTAAAAGAAACAGCCGACTCGAATGCTTTGCTCGGATCGATATTGTCCGACCGTAATGAGGATACAGAAGCCGACAAATTCCTGCGAAAAGCCATCCTGCTAAATCCCGAACATTTCAATTCGAACCACGACCTCGGCCGTCTACTTATCCGGCAAAAAAAATTCGCCGCGGCACTGCCGTTTCTTGAAAAAGCGTCGTCCCTAATGCCCGACAACCCAGATGTCCATTACAAACTTTTCCTGGCATATTCAAGACTCAAACAAAAAGAGAAAGCAGACCGCGAACTGGCTATTTTCAAGGAGCTTTCCGAGAGAAAATGACCGTTAAGGCTGGAAATCCACTCCTTGACGTCAAAGCAAAAGGAAACGAGCGGGAATTCCGCTTAAGCTGATTTTCAGCTATCCACGGAAACCCTCACCACAATTTTCACTCTGTCTTAGAAACTAAATCTAATCTGAAACTCACCAACTCTGCCAGCCAATGCAGTCGTCGCCCTGCCAAAGTTTATCGACCTTATGCGGGTCGGGTCACTGGCCGAATTAAACGGAGCAAGATTCAGATTATTGAAGATGTTGAAAAAATTAAAACGGACGTCAACATTCGCGTTTTCACCTAAAAATCCCCAATCAGATAAACCGAATTTCTTGGAAAAAGCCATATCTACGTCAAAGTAACGCGGACCACGGAAAACATTTCGTCCGATTGCCGGACGTTGTGTAAAAGGATCAGCGTTAAATG
>JABFSB010000214.1 GCA_013140875.1 Acidobacteriota bacterium | reverse complement strand
CGTCCCAAAGAGGTTCGTCGCGACCGGAAACGTCGAGCCTTTCACGTTACGAAAAATCAGGGCTTTTCCCTGATCTTCGATTACACGCCGATGTATCTCCGCGATTTCAAGATACGGATCGACCTCGGCCGTGATCTCGACAATCTCGTTTTCTTTCCTAAGTGAGTCGATAAATGTACGGAGATTTTGATGCATGGAGAATAGGCAGAAACACGAGCGGTAGCGAGTGTGCCATGCGATCAAGCTGCATGGGCCGGCACACTCCCTACCGGTCGTGTTTCTGCCTCAATTTATTTTCTTAGATTGTCCTTGCTTAGATCGAGTTCGTCCGCCTTGATCACATCAATCTTCATATTCGGAAACCGCTTCGCCAAATCGTCCTTAAAGACCGAATAATCGCCGACGATGATAATGTCGCCGCCGAGCAGATTCTTAGACGCGAAATCCTTTATTTGCGCATCCGTTACGCCGTTGACGCTGGAAACGTACAAATTAAGCTCGCTTGTCGGTATGCCAAAGCTGTATAGTTCGCCGACGGCGGCAGCAAGTCCGTTAGTGGTTTCAAGGTTGCGACCGAAATTGCCGGTAAGGACCGACTTGCGCGGTACGAGTTCTTCGCCGCCGACGGAGCTGTTGGTCATTCTCATAACTTCCGTCATGGTCAACTCGGCGACCTCCGCGGCAGACTCGTTTTTGGTTTGCGCACGCGTGCCAAAGTTTGCCTGATTCCACCGCCATCCGACGTTGCTGCCGGCTCCGTAACTCAAGCCGCGTTTAATACGAATTTCGTAATTAAGCCGCGCGGAATAGCCGCCGCCGAGTACCGTGTTCATAACCGTCGCCGGATAGAACGACCCCGATTTTCGACCAACCCCAAGAACCTGGTCGTAATAGCTGACAGCGGCCTGACCTGATTTCGGAAGGTCGATCACTAATATGCGGCGCGCCGATTGGGGCGAGCCACTTGATGCGGAAGATACCATTTCCTTCCGCATTCCGGACTCTCCTTCCCATTTCTTCATTCCGGCGAAAATCTTTTCTGCGGAGACTGCGGCCTTGGCCAGCGAAATATCGCCGGTGAAAATTAAAACGGAGGTATCCGAGCGATAGTTTTTATCATGAAAGGCTGATACGTCCGAACTCGTAATTGATCCAATGCTTGCTGGAGTTCCGCCGGCCGGATGTTCGCCAAAGCTGTATTTACTCGCAACATAGTTGGCCAGAAAGGATGGCTGCTTCAAATTGTAGGTTAGCCCGTCGAGCGTCTGCGACTTAAGCAGGTCGAGTTCCTTTTGATCGAACTTGGGATTCAGGACGACATCGGCAAGGATCGCCATTGCCTGGTCGACCTTGTCCGAAGTAACGGTTACGGAAACAAACGAGCTGTTCCATCCCGCACCGCTGTTGATCGAGCCACCGAGGAATTCGATTTCTTCGGCGATCTGCGTCGCGGTTTTTGTTTTCGTGCCTTTGGTCAGCATCGAAGCAGTCAGATCGGCAAGTCCGGCCTTGTTTGCTTGCTCGGCCGAAGCACCTGATTTGACAAGCAACTGGATCGTCACAAGCGGCACGCCTTTTCGCTCCACGACGGCGACGGTCAGGCCGTTTCCCAACTTCTTTTCCTGCACCGCGGGAACGGTACCCGATTTTGGCGCTCCCGGTGCCGGCGGTGTTTCCGTTTGCGCAAATACATTGACCACGGAGGCACAGAGGCACAGAGAAAACGCTGCTATTGCGAAAGCCGCTAACGACACGGACGTGGAAGTCCTAACTCTGCGTCTCAGCGTCTCGGCGGTAAAATTTAACCTTTTCATTATTTCGTACCTCCATCGGCCGAATAGTAGATGACGACACGATTATTATCCGTAAAGTATTTTTTCATAACTCGTTGAATGTCCGCCGCCGTCACGGCCTGTAATTTCTGAATATCGGAATTTACGGCCTTCGGGTCGTGCTGGTATGCGACGGCGCGTTCGATGACGATCGCTTTTCCGTCGTTATTCTCGCGTGCTCTTATCGCGCGGGAGATAAGCTGGTTTTTCGCTTTCTCAAGCTCTTTTGCGGTGACAGGCGAATCCTGAATCAACTTTAGTTCGGCGAGGAGCGATTTTTCCATCGCCTCCGGTGTTTTGCCTTCGGCGGCTATCGCCTGAAAATAAAGCAAACACCTCTCGGTTTTCACATCTAGATTGAACGAAGCTTCCTGGGCGATCTGCTGTTTGTAAACAAGGCTTTGATAGAGTCTCGAACTTTCACCGCCGGACAGGATGCTTTCCGCGATTCGGAAGGCCGGAATGTCCGCGTCGTTCGAAGGCGGCCCGAGATATGTGATCGCAACCGCCGGAAACGGAACGTTCGGAGCGGTGGTCACGTGGCGGACCTCTTTTGTCCGCTCTGGTTCGGCTTCGGTCACGCGCGGAATCACGCTGGTCGGTTTTGCCAGCCGTCCGAAATACTTGTCCGTCCAGGCATCGAACTGCTTTTGATCGAAATCGCCGACGACGATCAAATAAGCATTGTCGGGCCGGTAATAGAGGCTGTGAAACGCACGAGCGTCGGCGGATGTCGCGGCGTTCAGCTGATCAAGATTGCCGATAACGCCGCGTTTATAAGGATGCACGGCGTACGAAAGGCTGCCGATATATTCATTGAACTGGCCATAAGGCTGGGCGAGCACGCTTTGCCGATATTCTTCTTTAACGACATCGCGCTCGGATGCAAAATTCGCGTCATCGACATTGAGATTTGCCATCCGCTCCGCTTCGGCCCACAAAAGCGTTTCGAGATAGTTCGAAGGCACGACCTCGTAATAATTGGTGAAATCGTCCCAAGTCGAGGCGTTGTTAAATCCGCCGACATCCTCGGTCAGGCGGTCCATCTTTTCGTTCGGCATGTTCTTGGTCGATTTGAACATCATATGCTCAAACATATGAGCAAATCCGGATTTGCCGACCGGATCGTTCTTGCCGCCAACGTCGTACCAAACGTGAATCGCCACCGTCGGGCTCGAATTGTCCTGAAGAGAGACGACCTTGAGCCCATTCGCAAGAGTGCGTTCCATAATATTTAACGGAGCGACCTTAACC
>JABFSB010000526.1 GCA_013140875.1 Acidobacteriota bacterium | reverse complement strand
GTTCTGGACAACCTCGGCGATCTGAAATTCGAGATCGAGCAACTCGCAGAAGAAAACTCGGGCGACGCAGAATACAACAGAGAGCTGCGGCCCGACTCGCCGAATTCGGTTTCCGATTATCTGAAATTTCTCATCGACCAGGACCGCAAATCGACTCCTCTCAAAGCAATTCAGGGCTTGATTTGGCAAGCCGGATACGAAGCGGGCGAGATCATTTCGCCGATATTCGACGACGTTCCGCCCGCGTTAAAAAGGTGGAAGGCGGCGGATAAGACCATCGCGATCTATTCTTCGGGCAGTATCCTGGCCCAACAGCTTTTATTTCGTTACACCGAACACGGCGATCTGACCCCGTTTATCACGAATTTTTTCGATACGAACATTGGGCCTAAACGCGAAGCAAAAAGCTACGAGGACATTGCCGCAGCTTTGGAGATCGAACCGGGTGAAATTCTTTTCCTTTCCGACGTTCCCGCGGAAGTCGACGCGGCGCGTTCGGCCGGGCTCGACGGTGCTCTTGCACTGCGCAATGGAAATTCTCCGGTTTCCTATTACCTCGATCTCAAAACCTTCACCAGCTTCGATGAGATCGACTGACAGATCTTCATTCAAAATATAAATGCCGGTGATTTTTACACCCGGGATTAAATTGCCGCTTACATTTTGGGCACGATGAATCGCCAGCCAGATAATCATCGATCGTCAACCGATTTCCACAACCGCCGCAAAGAACAGCGTTAGCCGCAAATTCATCCGTTTTCCAAACTTCGGGCCGATGATCTTGCAACGCGGCATGGCACTCAAAGCAGGGGAACCATTTGCCGCAGCACTTGAATTTGATCGCGATGATGTCGAGCGGCGAGTTCCAGTGAGAGCATCGCGTTTCCGCGTCGACTTCCATGCCGTGTATTTCCAGTTCGTGTATCTGACGGATCATCTTTATTCACCATCGAGCATACGATAAGATGGAATAAATAGCTGAAAGACGGTGATCTAAAATCATATGAGCAACGGAAATTTGGAAACAGCAACATTGGCCGCAGGATGTTTTTGGTGCGTCGAGGCGGTTTTTGACGATCTGCGAGGCGTTGAAGATGTCGTGTCCGGTTACTCGGGCGGGCACACTGAAAATCCGACCTACAAAGAAGTCTGTTCCGAAACGACCGGCCACGCAGAGGTCGTGCAGATAACTTTCAACCCCGACGAACTTTCATACGCCGACCTTCTGCGCGTTTTCTTTTCGGTACATGATCCGACCCAGCTAAATCGGCAAGGCAATGACGTCGGAACATCTTACCGTTCGGCGGTCTTCTATCGTTCGGACGAGCAGAAACGAATTGCTCACGAGGTGATCGACGAGATCACAAAAGAAGGGATTTATGACAAACCTATCGTGACCGAGGTAACGGCGTTCGATAAATTCTGGCCGGCCGAAGACTATCACCAGGAATATTTTGCCAATAATCCCAATCAACCGTACTGTGCGGCCGTTGTCGCGCCAAAAGTAGCCAAATTCCGGCAAAAATACGTTTCCCGGCTAAAGCGTTAGCCTCGGTCGCGAAAATCGAATTTTCAGGTGCCCTGAACAGTGCGGACGACCATCGTCTTCAATTCCGCGTGACAGCTTGGAATCAGGTCGATTCGCGGCCAAACCCCGATGTTTCGGCTTTGGATACCTTCATTCAGGTGAACGATAGTATAAAAGCCGCTTCCGTACGAATAACCGGCCTTCGCCGGGCTTACGCGCCCGTCCACCACCGAGTTTTTCTCAAATTTAGTGTTTTCCTGCTGGATCGCACGGATCGCGTTGACCGTTGCCGCGTCGGCGGTCCCGGTCATTGTTACTGCCTTCATGGCCGCAACCAGTGTCGGATCGGAACCCGGTTTCGGCGAAGCCGCAATTATGGTGAAAGCGAATTGCACAAATAGAACGTCTTCGCGCTGGTTCTGAGCCGGCTGAGCTCCGACCACGCCGTCGACATTGAAAAATACCGGTAAAGTGGGGTTCGACTTCTGCGGTGCAAGCAAATGTGCCATTGGTTATCCTCCTCATCACGGACGAGCAGTGCCGAAGCTATTTGCCTTATTTCCTACAGTTTGCCGAAAAGCATGAGTGCTCCGATGACGATAAACGCCACCGCCACGATTCGCTGAAGCCATTCGACCGGAACGAACTGAGTCAAAAGACTGCCGAACAGGACGCCGAGCAGCGTTACCAGAACAAGGGCCACGCTCGCACCGGCAAAGACGGCGAGCTTGCTGCTGTCCTCTTTTGCCGACATCGTGATAACCGCGAGTTGAGTTTTGTCACCCAGCTCCGCCAAAAAAAGCGTTAAAAAGGCCGTTCCGAAAATTTTCCAATCCATGGGAAGATTTTAATCGGTGCGGCCTTCGATCTTGAAATCGGCCCCGAGCTAAATGCCGGTTATTTTTTGAAGTTCAAAACCAAGACCGAACGTGTCGAACTGTATCTTGCGGCGGTTTGCCAAAACCCTGAGCCGGTGCATGGTCAGATGATGGACATTGCCAAAATATGAATCTTCGCGAAGCCGCCGCATTATTCGCGCCAGCGCGCCCATCACGCCGTTGATAAGGTCGCGCGACGCCAGCTTTTGACGAAGGCTGATGAAGCCGTCCCCATACGAAAAAATATCCGTGTCCGGATCGAGAAAAGCGTACTCGAAACTGACGAAGCCGCACGCGTTGCGGAACAACTCGGTAAAGTTGATATTACTTTTGGCGAGTGATTCATCGATCGTCTGCATCAGCTCGGACATAAGGCCGACCAGCTCGGTCCAGTTTTCGACGTTATCGGCGTTGAAGGTTACCGACGGCCTCGGCATGGGTGCGTCCGCCATGAGTGTGCGCGTGAAAATGTCGTCCATTCGGTTATTTAGGTGGGCGGGTTCGACCGCTCCGGTTGCCATTTTTCTTGCTTCGGTTGCTATTGCCGCATCGATATAGACTTCGTCCGATGCCTGATCCCTCGAGCTTTTGTAAACGTTGATAACACCGCCCGGCTCCTTTGAACGGATCATTATCCGCCGCAGTGCGTCTTCGCCGAACGACAACCGCCCCGCTATGTGGTCC
>JABFSB010000267.1 GCA_013140875.1 Acidobacteriota bacterium | reverse complement strand
TGGCTTTTTCGCGGCTGTACGAAAGCGAATACTGCGGCTTTTGCATCAGGTAGTTATTTTCGTTCGCAATGTCCGGCGTGGCGTTGCTTGGATTGCCGAAGATCAGCGGGTCCTCGCCCGGCAGCGGGGCGTTGACCGTGATGCTCGTATTCACATTTACAACTCGGGCCTGTGCGTCGGAGGCCACGGCAGGAATCGATCGCGTACCGCCGGTCGAGCCTGCCGGCACTGTCGCGAGGAACGAGAATACGTTGTCGCCCGCCGTGGCGTCGCCGTTCGTGCCGTTGTCGAAGAAGGCTTGCGTCGCCAGGCCGCCGATCTGGCTCAGGTCGCCGTTGACGGTAATTCCAGTGCTGGGAGGATTGGTGGCCGGGATCACCGTAACCGTAAGCAGAGTGTTGCCGCCCGGCGAGACCGCATTCGGGCTGGCAGCAAGAGCGGCGAAAAGCGTCGTGCCGCCGCCGCTGCACGGCGCGGCCGGTGTCGATGCGTTTCTCGGCGCCGACGGAATGGTCGACTGAAAATCGACGCCGTTATTGTCGCTGTCCTGACAGCCGTTTAGGCCGCGCGACTGGCTGTTGTTTGCCGCCGGAGCTGCCGTGACCGCCCCCTCGACAAAAATGTTCGTTGCCGTGCCCCAACCGACCGAATCGATTATCACGCCAGTGTTGTTATCACCCAGCCGGATAGCCAAACCTCCGCCGGCCGCGCCCATCGAACATTGGCATGTCGTCGGATTGTAAGTAAGATTCGGCGTGACGGTGCCGTCGTAAGAGGTCGAAGCGATCAAATAATAGCCGCCCGGCGGGATAATGGTCGAAGATGTCCAAGCCGCGAACGGCATCAGCACATCGCTCGAACCCGTAGCCGACCTGTAAACAAGCCGGTACCCATTGAGATCGATCGAAGTGCTGCCGCGATTGAATATCTCGACAAACTCGTCATTAAAGGTCCCGGCACCGCCGCCGCCCGTTTGAAACTGGCTGACGACCAAATGAGGTGACACGGCAGGCCCGGCCAACACCATCGCATCCACCGTCGGGTCGGACGGCGGATATGCCGCAAAAACTGCAAGAACGACTAAAACAAGGTAAAACTTTCTCATTCAGATCTTCCAAAAAAGGCGAGAAACGCGGGTTTTGGGGCAAACTAAATTTGTAGCATATTTAATCGGATGTGGGAATCACGGTTGGGTTCCGGTTTACAGTTAGTTCAACTATTTTTATATGTATAAGAAAATGGACCGGGGAAAATTTTAGCGCGCGGCCGGGCGCGGATAAACAACCGGACTTCTGTTTCCGGATTTATCGACCGCACGAACGCCAAAGAAATAATTGTCTTTGGACATTTTGCTCGCCGTAAATGTGATTACGTTGCCGACAAATTTTGCGTTAGTCCATTCCGCCGCGGTTGTGTCGCGCCAGACGACCTCATAACCGGCAAGATCGGCGTCGGTGCTCGCGTCCCACTTAAGATCGGTGTCGTTCGTGAGGCGGCCGGTTACAAGGGCAACGTTCTTCGGCTTGGCCGGTGCGTTGGCTAAACTGGCCAGGCTGATGAGATTAACGCGCGTGACGTTTGCCGTATATTCGAAATCGACGAACTCGGGCGTGTCACCGTAAAAGATGCCGTTCTCGGTGCGCACGTTTTGATGCTGGTGGGTATAATCCTCATCGACCTCGGTAACGCGGACGGCGGAAAAGCCGCGTTCGAGAAACGGAATGTGGTCGCCGCCCCGCCCGTAACGGTCACGGCGATAGATCATCCAGACCTTGAATGTTTTCAAATACTTATCGGATTGCTCCTTGATATATCTTGCAAGCTGGCGCGAAGCCGAATCGTTCTCGCCGCCAACGCTTCGCCGCGAACTTGCCTGCTGCTCGGTTTCATTGGACGGAACGCCTTCGCTAAAAACGCGGACGCGGTTCCGGTTGGGCGAGGCTTTTTGCGAGGTCACTCCGCCGACGATATCGTTCGTGAACATTCCCTCGATATTCATCGCCTTGACCTTTGCCTGTTCGGCATAAAAGGTCGCTCCAAGCAGGCCCTGCTCTTCGCCGGGCACGGCCATAAACACGATCGTCGCGTCGAATTTCCGCTTCGACATCACCCGTGCGAGTTCCATAACGGCCGCCGTGCCCGAAGCATCGTCGTTTGCACCCGGTGCGTCGCACTTTGCGTCGGTCGGCGAGGTACACATCGAATCGTAATGCCCCGAAACTACGTAAACCCGGTCCGGGTCTGTCGTCCCTTTTAGGACGGCGATCACATTTGTGAGATTGGTCGGCTCGGGAATCCGGCCGCGCGGCGGCGGATTTGCGGGCTGCAGGAACGTTTGCTTTTCGACGGCCAGGCAATTGCCGCAATCGGCACTCATCTTCTGAAATTCTCCGAAGATCCAATCGCGCGCCGCCCCGACACCGCGAGTCGGGCTGTCCTGCTCAGACAAAGTATTTCGCGTCCCGAACGAAACTAACTTCCGAATATCGGCCTCGATCCGCTTGGCCGAAACCTCTTTGATCATTTTCATGATGTCCGGGTCCTGAGCGGATTTTGGGTTAGGCTGAGCAACGAAAGACGCCGCGAACAGGGTGGAAAAGAATGCACAGGCGACTAAGCTTCGAATCATATTCAAGAAAATCTCCAGGTTGCCGGAATTGTCGATTAGCAAAATGTAGTGCGAATCGCCGTTTTGCGCAAACGTGCTGTTTTGTCCAAATCGATTTGCTTTGTAGTGTGGAATACAAAAAAACGGGATGGATTTGTGTTTAACTAGGCGAAAGTCGCAGAGATCGCAGCACGGGTTTCACTACGTCGTAAGCCGGAAACAGGCGGGATTTAAGCCGAAGCCGGATTCGGTTGACCCTTGATGTCGTTTGTAACTATAATCGTGCGATCAGCTTAAATTCGTTTTCAATTTAGGGCCGCGTATTACCACCTCTTCATTTCCACAGGGAGCGGGTTTTACTATTAACAGAAACCTCGGAGGATTTTATCGATGTCTAAGAGACTAATGCCGTTCTGCACGTTTTTCGACCGAATCGCATCTTTAAGTTCGATCGGCGCCATTCTTTTGCTTTTCGTGGTAACCGCTTCAGCCCAACAAAACGTTTGGACCCCAAATTTTGAAAGGCCCGAAAGCATCAAGAAAGACAAATCAGTCAAGCGACAGTCTTTCCCCACGGAATACAAACTGTTCTATCTCAACGCCGCGCCGCTTCGCGATGAGTTGTTTTCGGTTGTAGCGGGTGATGCGAACAAGCGTTCCACAGTTATCGGAGTGCCTAACGCGGACGGCGACATCGAGTTGTTCGAGGTTTTTGAGGCGTCCAATTTCGATGCCGACCTACAGGCCAGATTCCCGGAGATCCGCTCGTTTTCCGGACGGGGCATCACAGATCAGTACGCGACCTTGAAACTCAGTTTTTCACCGCAAGGCGTTTCTGGAACCGTTTTCAGAAATGCCGGCGAGTATTTCTCGCCTGCCGGTGAGACGGAGTTTATCGAGGCTTATTCGGCCGACCACAATACTTATGCGGTGTACCGGTCCGAGCGTAAATCCGGCGAACTGCCGTGGGCCTGTACGACCGAAGAGCAGACTCTCTTTTCCGACTGGAAATCACAGCTTTTCGACATCGACTCACCGCAAAGCAGCGAAGGCACGATAAGAGTTTTGCGTTTGGCCCAGTCGGTGAATGCGGAATATTCGAACTTCTTCGGCGCTACCAGCTCGGCCCAAGTCAATTTGGTCCTCGCTGCCATCAACGCTACGCTCGCGAGATCGAACGGTGTTTATGAGAAGGACTTGGGTGTTCACCTAAACCTCGTAAATAACACGAACATTATCTACTACAATCCGGCGACCGATCCATATTCGACCCTGGGTAACTGGAATAACGAATTACAGGCCGTTTTGGCCGCAAACGTAGGAGCGGCGAATTACGATATCGGCCACATGTTCGGAGCCTCGGGCGGCGGCGGTAACGCCGGCTGTATCGGCTGCGTCTGCAGTACCGATGACGCCAAGGGCCGCGGTATTACGTCGCCGGCCGATGCAATTCCTCAGGGCGACAATTTCGATATCGATTACGTCGTTCATGAGGTCGGCCACCAGTTGGGTGCAAATCACACCTGGACGTTCGGGAACGAAGGTACCGGAGCTCAGAAAGAAGTGGGTTCCGGCATCACGATCATGGGTTATGCCGGCATAACATCCGTCGACGTCGCTCCGCATTCGATCGATATATTCCATGAGGCATCGATTGGCCAGATACAGGCAAATCTTCCAACCAGAGGATGTCCCGCAACGGGCATTATAACGATGACGGCGAATACTCCGCCGGTCGTTTCACCGGTGCCCAATTTCACGATTCCGATTACTACTCCATTTGCTCTGACAGGTTCGGCGACTGATCCGCAGGGCGACCCCATAACGTATAACTGGGAACAGAACGATGTTCCAGCGACTTTCTCGAATGCCTTCAGCGTTGCATCCCCGACAAAAACAACCGGTCCTAACTGGCTGTCTTTCGGTTCTACCACCTCGCCGACCAGAACGTTCCCGCGATTATCGACGGTCCTGGCCGGTTTGTTTGTGACCCCGACCCTTCCGGGTGGAGACGCCGCCGCGAATGTCGAAGCGCTAAGCTCGGTTTCAAGAACGCTGAATTTCCGGTTAACCGTTCGCGACAACCGTCCTTACGTTCCCGGATCGACTATCGGGCAGACGCAGTTCACGGATACCACGGTCACGGTGACCAGCACGTCCGGACCGTTCCAGGTGACCGCGCCGAACACAAACGTCAGCTGGACCGGAAATACATCACAGACCATTACGTGGAACGTGGCAAACACGACGGCCGCTCCTGTGGGTACGGCGAACGTAAAGATCTCGCTTTCGACCGACGGCGGTAATACTTTTCCAACGGTACTTGCCGCAAGCACCGCGAACGATGGTACGGAGGCCTTGACCATCCCGAACACTCCGACCACAACCGCACGAATCAAGGTCGAGGCTGTCGGAAATATCTTCTTCGATATTTCGGATGCAAACTTTACGATAACGGCCGGGGGCGGCCCGACGCCAACTCCGACTCCGACACCAACTCCGACGCCAACGCCGACGCCAACCGTGACGCCGACACCGACGGCTACACCGACACCGACGGCTACACCCACACCGACGGCAACGCCGACACCGACTGCAACTCCGACGCCGACCGCGACGCCTACACCTACGCCGACCGCAACGCCTACACCAAATCCCGGCGTTTGCACGCCTTCGCTTACGGTAACCGAGGTTTTCCCGGGCAGTTTGGCGGCCTTCGATTCGATCTCGGCCGGACAGAATTCCGTGACGGTCGATGTAGGAAACACAGGCATCGGTTTGCAGGGTTATTCGGTAATTAGTGCAACGAATGCAAATGTAACGGTTCCGGGCTTTACACCGGGAACATTCAATCCGGTGACGGCAACGTTCACTATCCCGAGTCCGGGACAGGCCGTTGACTTCACGCTGCGTGCATCGTCACGGCAGAACGCGATCCTGATCCGTGCACAGTGTGCCGGTGGTGGCGGCCCGACGCCGACGCCGACGCCGACCCCGACGCCGAGCCCGACCCCAACGCCGGGACCGGGAGCGTGTACACCGGTGCTTACCGTAACGGAGGTGTTCCCGGGCAGTCTGCCGGCCTTCCAGTCGATCACCGCCGGACCGGGATCGGTCACGGTCGATATGAACGATTCGAGTGTCGGATTGTATGGCCTTGGTGCGACCAACTCGACCAACGCCAGCGTTAACGTGCCGGCATTCACGCCGGGCACGGTCGCTCCGGTCACGGCAACATTCACCGTGCCAAGTCCGGGACAACCGGTCGACTTCACCCTCCGTGCATCGGCAAGACGAGCCGCGGTCGACATCCGGGCAAGGTGCTCGGCCGGGCGAGAGGAAAGCTCGTCGGGACTTAAAATGCCGAACGTGTCCATCTGGACGCCACGGCTGACGCCGGTCGACGGCCTGCTGAGCCTGGTGTCTCTACGGCTTGGACACTTCAGAGCCAAATGAAATAGCCCGAAACTAGTCCCTTAGACAATTTCGGCATGACACAAACCGACCGGGCGTCGAAATGATGGCCCGGTCGATTTTTGTTTAAGGCTTATGCTTTCGGCCTATAAGTCCATATTTTTGGACGCCGCTTTACTTCCGGGTAAATCCAACGCATAATACGCGGCAACCGGAAGTTACTAAAGTTCACCCCTAATGTAGGACAGAATACAAACAACTTTGTCGGCGCTGAGCTAAAGTTTCAGGGTTGCTATCGAAAAAATTCAATAATTTAGACGCTCGCTTTTGATGTAGTTCGCAGTTTGGGCTGATTGGGAAGCGCTAGCTTTTAGGAGGAATGCCAATGTCAAACGGGTATGTGATCTCGTTTCTTCAACGTTTCCGCACAAAAGTCTCGGCTAATAAAGCCTTGCTTTTGTGCCTTTTTGTATTGGGCGCGATCACCGCGGTGACTCTGCTCCCCTTCAACTTGGGAATAAAAGTTTCAGGGCAAAAGAGCGAAACCCAGACGCCCGCCAATCCCGAGCCCGAATTCCCGAATTTTGATATTCGCGAATCAGGCAGTGAAAAAAAGGCCGAGGTCATGGACTATTTCGCCGCGGCCCGGACCGCGCAGCATAAAGACGCGTCCAAGGTGGCGGATATCCGGGACGATTTCGCCCGCGGCGAGAGCGATCTGAAATCGCGAATCCCGTACGCAAAGGTCGAATACAACACCGACATTCGAACGCCCGAGGTCATTACACCCGATGTCTGGCAGGACAAGATGGAGTTTCTTTCGGAACCGTCAGGCCTAACCCGTTCGGAGATCCTGCGAAACTTTATTAAAGAAAACAACCGGCTGATCGGCGTCAGCGACACCCAGGCGACCACGCTTAAGGTGACGGCCGATTACACGAATCCGAGCGGAAATATGTCGTTTGCCCGCCTCGAGCAGGAGATCAATGGCATTCCCGTCTTTCGCGGCGAAGTTCAGGCAGGTTTCACGCCGGACGGACAGATCATTCGCGTGATCAACAACCTTGCTCCCGGCCTGGATTACGCGATGGTGTCGAGAGATTTTGGCGACCCGCTGGATGCTGTAACTTCCGCGGCGGGCTATATCAATCATGAGTTCAAATCCGCCGAACTCGCAAAAAACGCCGCTGAGTCGAAGGGCAGCAAGATTGTCTTCGGTACCGGCGATTCGGCCACGACCGCGGAAAAGATGTACTTCCCGACCGAACCCGGAATTGCGGTTCCCGCGTGGCGCGTTCTTATCTGGGAGCCGATCAATGCGTACTATGTGATCGTCGATGCCCGCAACGGCACGATGCTGTGGCGCAAGAACATTACGAATGATCAGACCCAGTCGGCAACCTACAACATTTACGGAAACTCCCTTGCCTATATCGACGTGGCTGAAAGCGTTGCTCCGCTAACGCCGGGCCCGGTCAACCCGGCGACTGGTACGCAGGGAGCGGTTATACCCAGGGCGAACCGAAGCCTCATCGGCAACGAAGGAGCTCTCTCGTTCAACAATAACGGTTGGATAACGGATAACACGAATGTTACGGACGGCAACGCAAACGAGGCCGGCGTCGACGTAGTCGCACCCGATGGCGTGGATGCACCGTTTCCGGGCGATGGCGCCTGCCCGGGTGTCGGATGTCGAGTATTCAGCTCGACCTGGAATCCGCCGCCGGGAGCCGGAGCACCCGCCCCGAACGACCCACAGTCACGCCGAGGCGCGGTCATTCAGATGTTCTACATCATGAACCGTTACCACGACGTACTTTACCAATTAGGATTTACCGAGCAGGCCCGTAACTTCCAGCAATCGAACTTCGGGCGCGGCGGTGCCGAACTCGACCGCGTCAGGTCGGAAGGCCAGGACTCCTCGGGCACCGATAATGCGAACTTCTCGACCCCGGCCGACGGCGGACGCGGACGTATGCAGATGTTCGTTTGGACCGGCCCTACCCCCGACTACGATGGAACGGCCGACGCCGATATCGTCATTCACGAGGTAACGCACGGCACTTCGAACCGACTTGTCGGCAACGGCAGCGGTTTGGTATCCAATATGTCCGGTGGAATGGGCGAAGGCTGGGGAGATTTCTACGGCCATACGATGCTTGCAGAGCCGACTGACCCCATAAACGGCGTCTATACGACCGGCGGTTACGCAACATTCCTCATTACGGCGGGTTTTAACGCGAACTACTACTACGGTATCCGCCGCTTCCCGAAAGCAGTTATCGCCTTTACGGGCCCGAACGGCAGGCCGCATAACCCGCTGAGTTTTAGGCACCTGAATTCGAACTGCAACACCGAGATCGGTACGCCGACAGCGATCGGCACGATTTCCGCATTTCCGCGAGGCCCCATCGGCGTAAGTCAGTGCGACCAAGTGCACAACGCTGGTGAAATCTGGAGCAGCGCACTTTGGGAAGTACGTTCCCTGATGGTCGCCCGTTCGGGCTTTACCGCCGGAACACAGCGAGTTTTGCAGGTCGTCACCGACGGTATGAGGCTTGGACCGCAAGCTAGCCCGACGTTTCTTTCGGAACGCGACGCGATCATCGCGGCGGCCGCTGCGCTCCCGACCGGAGCCGCCGATGCCGTCGCGGACGTTCGCGAGGGTTTCCGCCGACGCGGAATGGGCTTCAGCGCAAGCATCCAAAGCGTCAGCCCGGCAGCCGTAACCGAAGCATTCGATAGCGCAACTCTATCGGGAGGCACTCCGGTCATAACCACCGGCAACGGCCTGCTGGAGCCGAATGAATGTAATTCGGTCAATATTCCGCTCATCAACAACGGCAATGCGGCCGCCACCGCCGTGAGCGCCGTCCTTTCCACGACCACGCCGGGCGTTACCGTTACTCAGGCGAATTCGGTATATCCGAACATTCCGGCGGGCGGTACCGCGACCAACACGACCGCTTATCAGGTGTCGCTCGACAATACGGTCGCTTGTTTCTCAAACGTCAACTTTACTCTGACGATCACGTTCACGGGCAGCGGCGGCGGTTCACCGCAGGTCGCGAACTATACGCTGCCGGTTGGCCAGGCGGGATTGAATTACAACTTCACGTCCGCAGCCGGAACCATTCCGGCCGGCGGAACGCTTGTCGGCGGCAGCCAAGGCGATGATGTCGCCGTCGCGATCCCGCTTCCAGCGTCCTTTGCATCGACGGTATATGGCGTTCCGGTCACGTCGCTGAGTGCCAGCACGAACGGCGTTTTGGCCGTAAATACGGCCGCGGGCACAGCGTTTACAAATGCGGCGCTTCCGTCCACATTCGGTGCGAATCCTGCCTTGCTTCCTTACTGGGATGATTTGAACTCCTCGGCTACTAACGTACTTAACGGAGGAATTTTCACGAACACTACCGGAAGTGCCCCGAATAGGCAGTTCTTTATCGAATGGCGCACCAACCCGTTCGGTACTGGTACCGCAACGACCGCACCGTCGGTGCAGTTCGCCGTGGTGTTAACCGAAGGCTCGGACGCTATTCGTTATATATATGCCTTGACCGGTACGGGTGCAAACCTGAATGGTTCGAGTGCGACATCGGGTGTTCAGCGAATGGATACGGGAACGCAGTTTACCCAATTCTCGTTCAATACGCCGACTCTTACTCCCGGTCTGCAGTTGAGTGGTGCTCGCCCGGCGGGGGTTTGCTCGCCTGGCACCGGAACGTGCTCTGGCGGCCCGACGCCGACACCTAC
>JABFSB010000158.1 GCA_013140875.1 Acidobacteriota bacterium | reverse complement strand
AACAGGCCCATCGAACGCGTTTTCGTAGACCAATTCGCGATCGCGGAAACCGAGGTAACGAACGGTGAATACTCCGAATTTATTCGCGAAACCGGTCACGCCGCTCCTCCGGGCTGGAACGGCCACAAGTTCCCTGCCGATACTTCCGCTTTTCCGGTTGTAAACGTCTCGTGGAAGGACGCTGCCGACTTTTGTGCCTGGAAAGCGGGCAAATTGGGCCTCCCCGTCCGCTTGCCGACCGAAGCGGAATGGGAGCAGGCGGCACGCGGGCCGGAACACCTCAAATATCCCTGGGGTGCGGACTGGAACAAGGACGCCGCGATAAGCAAAGAGACGGGCGGAAAGGTTTCCCCGGTGAAAAGCTTCCCGATAAATCGCTCGAGCTTCGGCGTTTACGACATGATCGGCAATGTCTGGGAATGGGTCGCGGACGAGATCGGCCAAGGTGATGCCGTTTCCGACACGGACGTTGAGTCCGCCCGTAAAAAGGGCCGGAAACTGCGGATCGTAAAGGGAGGATCGGTCGAAGAGTCCTTCAAGGATATGGATTCGCAGTCGCGATATGAAGTGCCGGAAGGAACGAAGGTCAAAATGATAGGATTCCGTTATTTGGTGGTTCGAAAGGATCCGAGCTGAAAAAAAATTACACCGAGGAGTTTTATGCGTCGTTCTAGCTTAAATTCTAAAAATTTTTCATTCCAGCCTCTGTTTGCCGCCGTTTGCGTGTGTGCATTCGTTACGATGTTCGGAGCTAAGGCCTCGGCCCAAAGCAGTCTTAGGAAGGTCGTTTATGGAAGCACTCCGGCCCCGGATATTAGAAAGCCTTCGCCGCCGCCGGCAAAAAAGGTCGAGCCTAGAAAGAAGACGGTTGCCAAGGCACCGCCCGTCGCTAAGAAACCGGTCGGTACGGCCGCAAAAAATCGATCCAGCGGTAAATCGGCCACGCGCCGGCCGTCGACTCGTCCGGGATGGATCAACGTTACGTTTGAATCGAAAGACCCGGATACTATGATCTTTCTGAACGGCAATCATGTCGGGACGACCGACGAGAACCGTACCTTCCGCCGAACAATTACGCCCGGGATATATCGTGTCAAGGGCGTCGTCGGCTCCAGCGTTGTCTTTCCGGAAAAGCTGGTCCAGCTTAGCACGGACAAAATGAGCGTGACGGTCCGTGAGGAAGCTGCAAAAAAGGAGCCTGAAAAAAACGACCTGCCGTTTGTGATCCCGAAAACGCAGGCTGAAATAGAAATGGAACTGGCCCGCGAAATGAGCGCTAAGGTCATCAAGATCTTTGCGGATTTCATGGACCCGCAAAAGTCGGCGGACATAACGACCGATGACTGGAGATTCGCGGCTAACGCGGCGGTTCTCGGCGAGTTTCAGAATCTGAGCAAGCAGCAGATCGAGGCCCAGCGGAAGTTCGCCGCCGGACAGATCGCCCTTGCGGAAGGAAACCGTCAAAAGGCTTTTGCCGACTTCAACCTTGCCGTGCAGAGTTTCCCGAGTTCGCCGCTTCCCCACATCGGTCTTGGCGACGCCTATTTTGCTTCGGCCCAATGGCAGGACGCGAGACGAACATACGAACAGGCCCGCCGGTTCGGGGCCAATTTTTGGATGACCCACCTTCGCCTCGGCGACATCTATCGGATCCTCGGCGATAAGAAAAAGGCCGTGCTTTCGTATGCCGATGCGATCCGGTTTGGAGACACCCGGTACGAGACCAGATTCTTAAGGGCCAGAGCATTGGTCGATATCGACGACATGGATGCCGCCATACCCTTGCTCGAAGAGCTTTTAAAAGAAAAGACTACTTCGGTTGTGTATGTTGCTCTCGGCGAAGCGTACGAGATGCGTAAACGTGAGGTCGCGGCATTGGATAATTACCGAAAAGCCGTCGAACTCGATCCTGCCCTGCCCGTAGCCCAGTACAGGTTGGCGCGGATCTATTATGAACAGAGGGAGTATCAGAAAGCCGTTGAGGGTTTCGATGCCGCACTTAAACTGGACGGAGACCGGAGGTCGTTTTCCCACGAAGATGCCAGGGAAAAGAGGTCGAATGCATCGGTCAGGATCAGGACCGTATCAAAATGAGGATTCTATGAAAGTCGAACCAGCCAGATCGGAGAAATCGGATACCAACAACCCAGGGACGAAGACCGGAAACGTCCAGCTTCAACCGGCCGGAGCCGCGACCGCAAAAGCCGCGGAAGGGGCAAATCAGGGCGCGTTTTCTAAGTTTTTGGACGCGGCCCGTGAAACCGACGAGAGCGACCGAAACAAAAAACCTGCCGATGCCGACAGCGAAAGCTCGGTCGACGATGCGGGTGACGGAAAAAAAGAAACGCCCGTAAAAGCAAAAAATATCCAACGGGATGATCAAAACGATTCCTCCAGCGATCATGATGGAGGCGACAACAATCCCGGATGGGCGGCTGCTCCGGTTCCGGCGGCCGACGCGCTCCCCGATACCAAGGCCGCGGTACCGCAGGCCCGAGCCATCCTTCATGTCGCCGACCTCGAAAGGATCGTGTCCGCCGTTCGGTCCGATTCCTTCGCGGGCTCGAAACAAGTCACTATAGATCTGAAAAATTCGGTGCTTGACGGTCTGCGAATTCAGCTCACCATGACTGAACAAGGAAACCTGAAAGCCGAGTTTCTCGCCCTCAATGAGCAGGTTAAAAAGCAGCTCGATGCCCGGAAGATCGAGCTCGAGTCCGTCCTGAAGGACCGCTCGATCAAGTGCCGCGAATTGAAGGTTACGGTCATCGAGCCGGACGTGGAAAGCGTTCTAAAGGTTGATGGTTACGAGGAATCTAAGGGCCGGTGATAACCGAAAAATGAATAAGCCCCCGCGAGAGCGAGGGCTTAACTGCCAGGCTTCAGCAGAGTCAAAACTCGCAGCCGATTACTTAAAATTGCCTGCGACACGGGCGACTATCTGTGAAGGATAGTTTCCGATCTCATGAAATTTTTGCTCTGCGATCTTTGGAAAATAGCGTGCCGCCGCCAGACCGAGCGGCGAATCTGCCCCGCCGATCTTTAAGTTTTCCCACTTCGAGGCATACCGTCGGGCGTAGCTCACGGCCTCGACTCCGAAAAGGCCTTGTG
>JABFSB010000022.1 GCA_013140875.1 Acidobacteriota bacterium | reverse complement strand
GGCAAACCAGATCAACGGCTCGCTGCCCGAAGAGATCGATCGAATAATCCGCCAAGCCCTCGAAAAGGACCGCGATCTTCGATATCAAACTTCGACCGATCTTAAAACCGCCCTTAAACGGCTAAAGCGGGACCTTGACTCGGGCCGTCACGCGGTGGACAACAGCGGCATCCATGTGAGCCGAATGCCCTCGTCACCCGCGCATGAGCATTCGATCGCGGTTCTTTATCTGGAGAATCTTAGCGGTATCAAAGAGGATGAGTATTTGCGCGACGGAATTACCGAGGACATAACCACCGAGCTGTCCAAAATTCGGCGCTTGAAAACTTTCTCTCGAGCGGTGGTAATGCCGTATCGGGATAAACAGGTAACTGCCGGACAGGTGGGCAAGGAACTCGGAGCGTCCTACGTTTTGACCGGAAGCCTGCGGCGGGCCGGAAACCGTCTTCGCATAAATGCTCAGTTGGTCGATGCCACCACCGATTTCCCGGTGTGGTCCGAGCGATACGACCGCGAAATGGAAGACGTTTTTGCCGTGCAGGATGAGATCGCGTCGAAGATCGCCGCGGCTTTGCAAATAACGCTCTCGCCGCAGGAACAGGAAGCTCTTGCCGAAAAACCGACCGAGAATCTGCACGCATATGACCTCTATCTTCGCGGCAGAAACTTTGCCCGGCGCGTCGGCCGCCAGGATATGCAGTTCGCACTCCAAATGTACGAGAATGCGGTCGCGCTCGATCCGAAATTCGCGGTGGCGCATGCCGCGATCGCGAACGTTTGCGCGCAGTATTATTATTACTTTGAGCGGCAGGACCAGTGGATCGAACGCGTCAACGCGGCGGCACAGAGGGCAATTGCAACCGGCCGTGATGAACCGGAGATCCGATGTGCCGAGGCCTGGCTGGATTTTGCACAAGGACGCTATGAATCCGCCGTGGACAAGATTCGTGCCGCCCTGGGGCGTGACCCCGACATCGACGGCGGTTACCACTTGTACGGCCGGGCGCTATTCGAATCGGGCCGGTATCAGGAAGTGGTCGATATTATGGAAGATGCTCTGGCCCACGCCGGAGAGAATTACAACACGACCATTCCGATCCATAATGCGCTGGGCGCGATGGGAAAGACCGACGCATTGAAAAATTACACATTTCGCGAAATCGCGATATTTGAAACTCAGCTAAAGAAAACTCCCGAGGATGCCCGTGTTCGCGTGCTTCTGGCCGGCAACTACGCTTATCAGGGAAGAAATGAGGATGCTCAGCGGGAACTCGACCTGGCGATGGCGTTGCGGCCCGATGACACAATGATCCTTTACAACAGCGCCTGCACCTTATGTGAAATGGACCGGCTCTCCGAAGCCATGGCCGCACTCAAAAAGGCCTGGGAAGCCGGATACCGAAATCCCGTCTGGACTCGCCAGGATCCGGATCTTGCTCAACTTCACGGCAACCCGGAATTCGAACGTCTGTATCCGTCAGCCGAGGCCTCAGCAGCGACGGCGAGTCCTGTCTCGCCGGAAAGTTAAGGGAAATGGCTTGGATTGCATATATCGTAATCGCGGCTATCGTCATTGCAGTTTTCTATTTCGATTTCTTCCGCCGGCGCGGTTTTGTTTTCGGGCGAACTCGGGCTCACAAGTTCAAACCGTCAAGGCTGGTCGGCGTTCTGATGGGCCTCGACGATAAGGCGGTTGACGAGATTCTTAAGCTTTATAAAAGCGAGTTCGGTGCCGGACCCGCCCGATATGCAAGGAAAACGCTTCGCAAGTGGCAGGGCGGTCAGGTTCAGCCCGCGACGCAAACGTATGAGCGATTTCTGGTTCATCTGCCAAAGGTGATGTCCTATGACATGAAGTGCGAGGTGCTGCGTCACTTTATGGAAGAATATGCCGCAAGGACAACGTCGAGCTCGAGCTTTACACCGACGAATGGGAAGAAAAGCTCGAACCGCTCGTTCGGCAGATCGTCGATAAGGCGTTCACCGCAGAGCTTCCCAGCGAGGTCGAAAGGCAGCTAAAATGGCTAGGCGACGGCGACATGCAGGCGGCGAAAGAAATCCTGCGTCAGTCACAGGCCGCTGAGGGAAGAATCATGGTTTCGATGCTGCGTGAGGAGCTTGCCGCGATCGAGCGGATCCTCGCCGAAGAACACCTGAACCCCAAAGTTACACACATGCTAAAATTCCCGTACGGAACGATCACTCTTTATGTCAGAAAACGAGTCTAACCGAACGGACGACGAAGGTCTGGAAGTGGCGCCAAAGAAACAGTCGCTTTTCCCGCTGTCGGCCGAGGACATAGTCGACAACGCGTTGCAAAACCTTGACGAATCGCAGGCCCGCCGCGTTACCGAAAAGGCGGCCGACGAGATAGTCCGCCTCGCTGTCGAAAAGCGAAAGGCTGAGTACCGCAATGCCGCCGCGCAGGAGGAGATGCACAACCTCATCAACAATGCCAATCTGCTCGACAAACAGGTCAGCGATTACAAAATCAGCAGCACATTCGAAACGGCGTCCGGAACGACGAATGTCGAGATCAGGAAAATGCCGCCCACGATTAAATATCTGGCAGCCGCCATCGGGATTGCAACATTGCTGATCGCCGTGTATCTATTATTCGGCCGGTGATCCCGCTCGAAACGACGAAGGAGCTCTTCTAATTTACGTTTTGCTCAAACCGACCTAATATAGTGTAAATTACAGTCAATAGAATGGCAGAAAAATCGAAGATCTATTACACCTTAACCGACGAAGCTCCGATGTTGGCGACGCATTCTTTTTTACCTATCTTGGAAGCGTTTACAAGATCGGCGGGAATTGAAATTGAAGTTCCGGATATTTCACTCGCGGGGAGAATTTTAGCCAACTTTCCCGAGAACTTGAAAGACGATCAAAAAATTCCCGATGCACTTGCGGAATTGGGCGAGCTGGCGACAAGGTCTGAGGCCAACATTATCAAGCTTCCGAACATCTCTGCTTCCGTTCCACAGTTGGAAGAGGCGATCGCCGAGCTTCAAAAGCAGGGTTACGCCGTACCGAATTACCCGGCGGAGCCGAAAACAGAGGAAGAAAAGGCGATCAACAAAAAATATGCCCGCGTTTTAGGAAGTGCGGTAAATCCTGTGCTGAGAGAAGGAAATTCCGACCGGCGCGCCCCGAAAGCGGTAAAGAATTATGCCAAGGCAAATCCTCACCGGATGGGCGTTTGGAATGCGGATTCTAAAACCTCTATCGCCCATATGAATTCCGGCGATTTTTACGGGACGGAAACTTCGATCACGGTCGAAACGGATGGCAAATTCAGGATAGTTTTTTACGGAAACGATGGTGCCCTGAAAGTTTTAAAGGATTTTGCTCCATTAAAAGCAGGCGAAGTGATCGATTCTTCGGTGATGAATCTTTCCGCTTTGAAATCTTTTGTTCACGATGCGATCAGGGAAGCCAAAGAAGAGGACATTCTGCTTTCGGCACACCTGAAAGCGACGATGATGAAGATCTCCGACCCGATCATTTTTGGAGCGATCGTCGAGACTTATTTCAAGGACGTTTTCGAAAAGTACAAAGATACCTTCGCCGAATTAGACGTCAATCCGAATTTCGGACTGGCGACGCTTAATGAAAAAATTGCCGGGCATTCGCAGGAAGCGGAGATCAAGGCCGACATCGCAAAGACGATCGAAAACGGACCGAAACTCGCGATGGTAAATTCGGACAAAGGCATCACGAATTTCCACGTTTCCTCGGACGTGATCGTCGATGCTTCGATGGCGGCGCTCGTTCGCGGCGGCGGAAAGATGTGGAACAAAGACGGAAAAGAAGAGGATACCGTTTGCATTATTCCGGACCGAACGTACGCGGGTTTCTATGATGCGATCGTTCAGGACATGAAGAAAAATGGAGCGATCGACCCGAAAACTTTCGGCTCCGTTCCGAACGTGGGTTTGATGGCACAAAAGGCCGAAGAATACGGTTCACATGACAAAACTTTCCAAATATCTGGCGAAGGTACGGTTAAGGTCGAAGACGAGAGCGGAAATGTTCTGTTGGAACAAAACGTTCAGGACGGCGATATTTTCAGAATGTGCCAGACCAAGGATGCACCGATTCAGGATTGGGTAAAGCTGGCCGTGAATCGTGCAAAACTTTCTGATACGACTGCTATCTTCTGGTTGGATAAAGACAGGTCTCACGATTCGAAGATCATCGAAAAGGTAGAAAAATACTTGAAAGATCATGATCTGACCGGTCTCGACATCAGAATCATGGATGTGAAGGACGCAGTGACCGAAACCTTAAAGCGCGCCAGGGAAGGCAAAGACACGATTTCGGTTTCCGGCAATGTTTTGCGGGATTATCTGACCGATATGTTCCCGATTCTGGAACTCGGCACTTCGGCGAAAATGCTGTCCATCGTTCCACTCATGAACGGCGGCGGTCTGTTCGAAACCGGAGCCGGAGGTTCCGCACCGAAACACGTCGAACAATTTTTGCAGCAAGGATATCTGCGTTGGGATTCGCTTGGTGAGTTTTTAGCTTTACAGGCAAGCTTTGAGCACCTGGCCCAAACTCAAAACAATAAAAAGGCGCAGATCCTTGCCGATGCGCTGGATGCGGCTAACGCGAAATTCCTGGCAAACGACAAATCGCCGGCCCGAAAAGTCGGGCAGATCGATAACCGTGGTTCTCATTTTTATCTGGCGATGTATTGGGCGGAAGCATTGGCAGATCAAACTTCCGACCCGGAAATTTCCGCAAAATTCGCTTCTGTCGCCAAAGCTATGCAGGAAAACGAAGCCAAGATCAATGAAGAATTGATCGCGGCACAAGGAAACCCACAAGATGTCGGCGGCTACTATCATCCAAATCGGGAAAAGACTTACGCTGCAATGAGACCTTCGTCTACGCTGAACCGTATTGTGGACGGAATTTAGGAACGATGTAAAAATAGTATCCACCTCTGACTATTTATCCGATTTCTTGGTAGCAACCCAGATGATCAGGACGCCTATGCCGGCGATCACGGCAAAAGCTAATGTGAGAAGCGCACTTTCAATCCGTGATGGTGGAGTCCCAAAAGGGTCCGGGTCATCCGCCATTTTTGTGCCGACCGGGTCGAGAATAGCAATAAGTCCAAAAAGTAACCCGACCGCTCCGAAAAGGCTCACGATAATGCCCGAAATAACCCGAACCGTCACAGCCACTTTGGATTTGAAGGGCATAGCTAGCTATTTCGGTTGATCTGTCTCGCCAACGCGACGTCGATATCCGTCACGCCGCCGCGGTCGTGGGTGGTGCTTTCAATCTCGGCGTAGCCCCAGCCGAACGTGATGTCGGGGTGGTGGTCCAATTCTTCCGCGACGGCCCCGACCTTGTTGACAAATGCCAGGCTTTCCGCAAAGTTCTTAAACTCATATCGGCGTTTTATAGCGTCGTCTCCGCCCGTCCAGCCTTCCAATCGGTTCAAGGCGTCTTTAACTTCATCCGGCGTCAGTTTCCTTCTTTCCATGTTTATCGGCGTTCGCGAAGTGCGATACAATTGCTTTTTTGATTTTGATCCAATATACCCGGAATTTTTGTATTAATGAAGAAAAGTTTATTACGATCCGCAATCTTGTTCGCATTTCTTTCACTTCTGGCGGCGTGCGGTGGCGAATCGAAGCCCGCGACGCCGATAGAAACGTTTAAGACCTATACAAAGGCGATCAAGGCAAAGGACACGACGACCATGAAGCTGCTGCTCTCAAAAGCCACGATCGAGATGCACCAGTTGGAAGCCCAGGCCCAGGGCGTCACCGTCGACGACATTGTAAAGCGCGAGACCTTATTCACCGAAAGCCAGAAAACGGTAAAGCTAAGAAACGAAAAGATCGAGGGCGACGCTGCAACGCTTGAGGTTGAGAACTCGTTCGGCTCATGGGAGATGGTTCCGTTCGTTAAAGAGGACGGTGTTTGGAAGATCGATAAGAAAGGTTACGCCCAGCGAATGATGGACGAAGCCGATCGCCAGAACAAGGAACTCGACGAAAAGATCAACCAGATGCGACAGCAGCCTTAAACGATAACGACTAAACAATGGCCATTGTCAAACCTTTCAAAGCTCTCCGCCCGCCTGCCGAAAGAGCAAAAAACGTGTCGTGCGTTCCTTACGATGTCGTCACCGACGCGGAAGTGCGTGAGATAACCTCGGCCAATCCGTCGAGCTTTCTGCGGGTTACACGTCCCGAGGCCGAGTTCGGCACCGACGATGCGGCCCACGCGTTTGCCGGGGCCAAAAGGCTTTTCGATCAATTTATCGCTGACGGAGAATTGGTTCCCGACAACGAGGCTTGCTTTTATGTCTATCGCCTCGTGGATGGCGAACGGCGGCAAACCGGCATTGTCGGATGTTGTGCGATCGACGATTACGATGCCGACATCATAAAAAAGCATGAAAAGACGCGGCCCGACAAGGTACGCGACCGCACCGACCACATGCTTGCCCTGCGGGCACAAACCGGACTGATATTTCTTGCGTTCCGAAATACCGATGCAATGCGGAAAATGATCGCCGAAGTGGTCGCGACCGAACCGGTTTACGATTTTACCTGCCCGAACTGCGTCCAGCAGACCGTTTGGCGGGTCCCGCAAACGGAAGGCGTTGCCGCCGGTTTCGCCGCGATCCCCGAGCTTTACGTAGCGGACGGCCATCACCGCGCCGAAAGTGCTTCACTGGCCCGAAAAGAACTGCGCGATGCGAACCCGAACCATACGGGAAGCGAGGACTATAACTTCGTAATGGCAGGTATTTTCCCGTCGGAAGATCTTTCCATAATGGCCTATAACCGTGTGGTCAAGGACCTTAACGGCCTGTCGCAAGAAGAGTTTCTAACCAAACTGCGGGATTATTTCATCATCACCGAAACCCGGGAACGCCAGCCCGATCAGCGCGGCCAATTCGCGATGTATCTGGGCGGCGGATGGTACAACCTGCGGCACAACGTTAATTATATCCGCGAACCCGATCCGCTTGACCGCCTTGATGTTCAGACATTGCAGCAAGCGGTGCTTGGGCCGCTGCTTGGCATCGACGATCCGCGAACGGACAAGCGGATCGCATTTGTCGGCGGCGGCCGCGGCATCGATGAACTGGAAAGGATGGTCGATAAGGAGGGTTATGCCGTAGCATTCTCGTTGTTCCCGACCACAATGGACGACCTCTTCGCCGTCTCGGACATGGGCGAAATAATGCCGCCGAAATCCACCTGGTTCGAGCCGAAGCTTAAAGACGGACTATTCGTGCATCTTATTTAAGTTTTCCGGAGTAGACGATCTAACAGAATTTATGATCGATCAAACCGCACTAGCCGCGCTGAGGCAGGATTATTTGCAGCACGAGCTTTCGAAAAAATCGGTCGCGGCAAACCCGTTCGATCAGTTTTCCAGATGGTTCGATGAGGCCGTGTCCGCCCAGATCGTCGAGCCCAACGCGATGCACCTCGGCACGGCGACACGTGAGGGGTTGCCTTCCGGACGGACGGTGTTATTGAAAGGCTACGATAAAACGGCTTTCAAATTTTACACCAACTATGGAAGTGCGAAGGCACGCGATTTGGCTGTCAACCCATCGTGTTATTTGCATTTTTTTTGGAAGGAACTCGAACGGCAAATATTCATTCGAGGAACGGCCGCCAAAACCACAGATCAGGAATCGGATGAATATTTCGCCACCCGACCATACAAGAGCCAGATCGGAGCGTGGGCGTCCGAGCAGAGTTCGACGATCGAATCCAGAAAACAGCTTGAGGATCATTTCGAAGAACTGACGGCCAAATATCCGGAGGGCAATGTTCCGCGGCCGCCATTTTGGGGCGGCTTTCGGGTCGTGCCCGGACAATTCGAATTCTGGCAGGGAAGACGCAGCCGTCTTCACGACCGCATTTATTACGAAAAGGAAAATGGCGGGTGGAAAATATCGCGATTATCCCCGTAACTTGCATATGTTCGAAACCGAAAGACTGATAGTCCGCCGCTACACACTCGACGATCTTGACGAATTGATCGAGATGCGTTCCGATCCCGACGTGTACCGTTACCTTGGCGGACTTGAGCGCCAGAATCCGGCCGAGATAACGAAGCGGCTCGATTTTTATCTTGCATGCTATGAGAAACTCGGCTTTGGAATGTCGGCGATGATCTGGAAGGAAAATGGCGAGACGATCGGCGGCTGCGGGCTTCAGCCATTGGAAGATACGGGAGAGATCGAGGTCGGCTACAGCCTGAAGAAGGATTACTGGCGGCGGGGCATCGGCTATGAATGCGCTTACGCGTGGCTGACTTTCGGATTTGAACAGGCCGGACTTGAACGCATTGTCGCGGTCGCCGACGAAGCAAATGTCGGGTCATGGCGAATAATGGAAAAGTGCGGCATGACGTTCGAAAAGATGCAAGCGGCGTACAATATGGAATGCAAGTTCTACGCGATATCGAAAGAAGAATTTAAGAAAACAAGAGGTAGCAATGCGAGTTAAGAAATCCATCGTTCTATTTATTATTTTGGCGGCCATCGTCGCGGCGGCCATTGCGCAGACGCAAAAGCCGACGGATAGCTGGGCAAAATTCGACAACGTCAAGATCCGTTATTACGACATCGGAAATAAGAAAGCGAAAAATGCTCTCGTACTCGTTCATTGCTGGACCTGCAATGTCGAGTTTTGGAAAGATAGCCTTTACGCATTCCCGAACTACCGGGTGATCGCGATGGATCTGCCGGGCCACGGGCAAAGCGATAAGCCCAGAGTCGATTATTCGATGGAATACTTTGCCAGGGCCGTGGACGCGGTAATGAAAAAGGCCAAAGTGGACAAAGCCGTGCTTGTCGGCCACAGCATGGGCACGCCGATCATTCGTAAGTACTATGAGCTTTACCCGAACAAGACTCTCGGCCTTGTTCTGGTCGACGGCGCTCTGCTTTCCTTCGGCCCGAAGGATGAGGTTGAAAAATTTTTCCAGCCGCTTCTCGCGGACTACAAAAACGGAGCCCCGAAGTTTATCGACGGAATGCTCGAGCCAACGCAGGCTCAGATCAAGCCGTTCATCCGGTCAACGATGCTGGCGACGCCCGATTACGTCGGAGCAAGTGCAATGAGGCTTATGCTCGACGATTCATTTGCAAGTCACGGCAAGATCGGTGTTCCCGTTCTCGCAACAATGGCGCCGTCACCATATTGGCCGAAAGATATTGAGCAGCAATACAAGGCGATAGCCCCGACCATAGATTTTCAGGCCTGGACAGGCGTTAGCCACTTTCTGCATATGGAAAAGCCGAAGGAATTCAACGACGCAGTCTCTGCGTTTATCGCAAAGAACAAGCTGCTCTAAACCGGACGCAGGGCTTTTTAGCCTGTTCTACCACCTCATGCAAATCAGCTATCCAAAACTGATCTTCGCCGGTCTACTGACGATCTATTTTCTGTGGATCGCATACGCGCCGATGCAGGGCAGCTTTCTCGATCTTGTCGATCTGCCGATCCATGAGACCGGGCATTTGATATTTCGTCTCTTCGGCGAATTCATGGGCATCGCCGGCGGTTCGTTGTTCCAGGTAATTTTCCCGGCCGTTTTTGTCGGATATTTTCTCTGGAACGAGAAGTACTATTCCGCCGCGATCGTCCTTTTCTGGGTCGGGCAAAGCATTATCAATGTTTGGGTATACGCGGCGGACGCGGTCGTGATGCAGCTGGTTCTGACCAGCGGGTTTACCGGCAGCGAAGGAAGTTTTCACGACTGGAATTATATGCTTACGCGACTCGGGCTGATCGATTCGACTAAGGCTATCGCCAGCTTGATCCGCGCCGTCGGCACATTGACCATCATCGCCGCTGCCGTATGCTCGGCCTATTACGC
>JABFSB010000221.1 GCA_013140875.1 Acidobacteriota bacterium | reverse complement strand
GTTGAAAACCTTTGCCATCTTGCCCAGTTCGTCTTTTTCGTTTCTTACGACCAGCCGCTCTTTTAAATTTGACGAATCTATTAGCGTCGCCTGATCGCTCATCGAAACAAGCGGTGCCAATTTGCGCCTGGCAAGAAGGTAGCCTGCCAAGCCCGCCAGCAAAAGGGCGAGCGGCGTCGTAACAAGGAAAATCCGTTGTAGACCGTATAGAAATTCCGTTTGTTCGCGATATGAGCGAACGACAAATAGCCTGAACGGCTTCCCATCCAGCTCGAGGGACTTTTGATAAACGCGGAATTGCCCGGTTTCGTCTGAGACATCGGTAAACGACGACTGTACTGGCAGGCCGATCAAACTTTTTTCGAGTGTTGCGTTCAGGTCACCTGAAGCGATCTTGTTTCCGTTTTGGTCCAGTACGACGACGGCCGAATCGCGAAATCGCAAGTCTCCCAGTTCTTCGGTTATTGCTTGCTCGATCGTCTGAAATTCTTCCTGGCTTTCTTGGGTCGGGTTTTTTTCGTCGTCATCCTCATCGCGCGGCTGTTCTGCAGAGAGCTTTCTTTCCAGGGCCAGGTCGGCGTCTTCCGTCCTAAAGTCATTTTCGATGGTTTGGCTTATTTCGGTCAGGCTTTCATCGGTCGTCTGAAGCAGCCGTCGGGCGAGCAATGTGTAGACGGCAAAGGAAAAGACCAATATCACAACCGCCAAAACGCCCAGGTACCAAAGTGTCAACCGTGTTCGGATGGAATTGAGCATCTATTGCGGATTCGATTCGAGGATATAACCGGCTCCGCGGCGAGTATGGATAAGGCGCGGCGTGAAGCCTTCATCGATTTTGGAGCGAAGGCGGCGGATATAAACTTCGATCAGATTGGAAAAGGCGTCGAAATTCTCGTCCCAGACGTGCTCGGCTATTTCAGCCCGGCCGACGACCTTGTCTTTCTCGCAAGCCAGATATTCAAGCAGTGCATATTCCTTGGTAGTAAGCTGAATATCGTGTCCGGCCCTTTTTACACAGCGGGACGCGGTGTCGATCTCAAGATCGCTCACCACTATTTTTGCCGGCCTGACTTCGGCCCGGCGTCTCAGCAAAGCTCTTAGGCGGGCAAGCAGCTCATTAAAATCGAAAGGTTTGGTCAGATAGTCGTCCGCCCCGCAATCAAGGCCGAAAATACGGTCCTCGACGGCGTCACGCGCGGTGAGCATTAATACCGGCGTTTGCAAGCCGGCCGCCCGAAGCTCGGCGCAGACTTCAAATCCATCCTTTCGCGGAAGCATCACGTCAAGGATGATTACGTCGTAATCGTTAACCTCGGCCTGGTAAACGGCTTCGCCGCCGTCGTTTACCGAATCTACGGCGTAAGAATTTTCCCTCAGGCCTTTAGTGATAAAGCCCGCGATTCTTGGATCATCTTCGACCAGTAAAATACGCACAGCCGATTATAGTACTCCCAAGATTAATTTGGGATAAATTTGCCTGTAGTCAAACAACCCGTGAATTCGATGTGGGTCAGTTTGAAAATTTAGAACTTTGCGGACCTTTGCGCCGAACTCTGCGTACGTTGCGGTTAAGTCAATATTACCGCAAAGTGAGCGAAGTTCGACGCAAAGAACGCGAAGAGCTTGAGCGAGAATTTCAAATTGACCCGCTACCGTGAATTCCAGACTGACGGTTACGAATCACCATCGACAAGCGATTCGAAATGCAGGACGGTCATGTCGCCGTTAGGATTCATAAACTCAATCGTGTTTTCGCTGCCGTCGGTATCGTATTGGACGACGATACCGTGAATATTTTCAATATGGTCGGCGATCGGCGTTTTATTCGCCGTCAACCGACTGATGGTAACGACTGCGTTTTGAATCGAAACGCTTTCGAAAACGCCTTCCTCATCTTCCTCCGCAACGCTGCCTCGGGTAAATTCCTCAAAACGCGACCGGCGGCCGCGGTTTCGGTTCGAGAAGTCGGTTAAAAATTCCGACCATTCGTTCGGATCGATCGTCTTTCTCATGTGACACGTTCCTCCTCAGTTCTCGTTCGCTTTTATTGTGGACAAATCGATTCCGGTAGGCAATTCGTTTGTACCCTGATTTGTTTCAGTCCAAAAACCAACGCACGGTATTCTTTACAAAAGAACGCAAATCGAATCTTCTCGAAAAATCGCGAAGTCCGGTTACAAAGACCAGTCCAAACAAAAATGCCGGAAGCGTCCAGTACGTAATTAGGTGAAAAGAGACGTGCCGGATGGCCAATTTGATCGCGTCGACTATTTCCATAGGACGAATCACGCCCCAAAGCCGATTTTGTTCTGAAAAGTTCAGGCCGGGTGCGTGTTTCAAAGCCGCAAATCGACAAAGTTTCTTTGACAGAATTGCCGATTTTCCCGTAAACTCAAAGTTTTCACTTTCGGGTGAATTTTAATGGAGAGTAATTATGCCGCAGAGAACATTTCAACCGAACAACCGCCGCCGCGCGAAAAAACACGGTTTCAGGGCGAGGATGGCGACCAAGAACGGTCGCGCAGTATTGAAGCGCCGCCGGGCGAAAGGCCGCAAACGCCTGACGGTAAAGCATTATTAGGCTTTTCGCTGCCGAAGGATGCGCGGCTGCGCAAGCGGGCCGAATTCCTCAAGGTTTACGAAAACGGAAAGCGTATCGAAGGCCGTTTTATGACGGTTTTCATTTTGCCCGGAACCGGTGAACTGCACCGCGTCGGCATCACGGCGACAAAAAAAGCCATCGGCAACAAGGCGCATGACCGTAATCGGGCCAAAAGATTGCTTCGCGAAGCGTTCCGATTGAACCGGAACGAAATCGATGCCATCAACGTAAAGCTCGATTGGGTGCTGAACGCGAGGCGCAACATTTTAACGACCAAACTCGCCGGGCCGCTGGAAGATCTCAGGACGATAGCGGCCAGGGTCAAGGCTAGAGAGTCGGATTTGCTGCCACAGACAACACAGAGCGTCACGGATTGATAACGCGGTTTGTTTCGATCTTGGAGGTTTACTCTGGCTGTTGCTGTGGCAAAATAGTTTTTATAGATGAAGTTTCTGGTGCTCTATCTGCTGGGTGTTTATAAGGCGATAGTTTCGCCTTTTCTTCCGCCTGCGTGCCGGTTTGAGCCGACT
>JABFSB010000529.1 GCA_013140875.1 Acidobacteriota bacterium | reverse complement strand
TCAGGATGATCTTGTCGAAGGCAAGGAATATGAATGGCGGTGCCGTGCCGGTGCGAGGTATCTTTACATCGACGAGTTCGGCATGGTCAATTGGTGCTCGCAGCAACGCGGTACGCCGGGAATTCCGCTGCTTGAATACACCCGCGCGGACATGGAACGCGAATACATCACCGAAAAATGGTGTGCCCCAACCTGCACCATCCAATGCGTCCATCAGGTCGGCCACCTCGACGCCTGGCGCGACAAACAGATCTCTATCGTCGATTACAACAAGCAAAACGGGAACGGGCTGAAAAAAGAGACGGTGGCTCAGGTTTTGGGAGCCGATTAGCTCTTGCTTTGTTGGTTTGTTGTAGTGATAAATCCCGTTGAGTGGGCGATGTTAGCCTACGAACTTTGATGATGCTTGAGAAAATCATCAACCCTCCCAAAAGAAATGTCGGAAGCTGACCATTTTACCGAATATGATTTTGTAGCCGGCGGTCATGTTTTTGCTCATCTGAATCGAGCACGGAACACATGAAATGTAGATTCTGAATTTACGTCCGGTCAAAGGGATCTTAAGCCAGAAGGCTAAATATTTTCGATTGCAATTGCGTTTGTGATACTTTAGTATCACTCTATGCGAACCGAGCTTGTAACAACGCTAAAACGTCGAGCGACCGAGCTTATCTCCGACATTGAACGCGACAAAGAACCTATCATGATAACTCAGCACGGGCTTCCGGCGGCCTATCTCGTGGATATCGAGACGTATGAGCTTCAGCAGCGGCGAATGTCGATTCTCGAGGGCATTGCTCGTGGGGAAAGGGACATTGCGGAAGGCCGTGTTTACGCGCACGACGAAGTTAAGAAAAAACTGTCGAAATGGCTCGATTAGTTTGGACTCATCGCGCGACATCGGACCTTAACGAGATCGCTGACTACATTGCATTTGACAATGTCGGCGCCGCAATTCGGTTGGTGAAACGAATATATTCTCACGTCGAACAACTTAGCCGACATCCCTTAAGCGGTCCGGTTCCCATCGAGTTGCCCGATTCCGAGTACCGACAGCTCGTCGAGCCGCCGTGTCGAATTTTCTACAGAATTGAGGGTGACACGGTTTTTATCGTTCACGTTATGCGATCAGAGAGCATCTTAAGACTGAGTCGGCTTGGCGATCTGGAATGATCCGCGTTGCAGGAAAAAAAGAGTAATTGAGCTTTTTTCAAAATTGGAACTTCCCATGACCAACGAAGAACACAACAAATACATAGCGTGGGCTTTTATCGCCAACGGCGCGTTTCAGTTTTTAATGATGGGGCTGATGATCGCATTTTTTGCGGCTATATTTTCGATCGACCCGCCCGGCGGAGAGCCCGGACCTCCGATGGCATTTTTCGGATTTTTCTTCGCGATAATGTTCGTTTTTCAGTTGGTTTTCAATGCGCCGTCGTTTGTGGCCGCGTATGCGATCTTGAAGCGTAAACCATGGGCCCGGATCGCGGGCATAGTTGCCGCCGCCATGTCGGCGATGAATGTTCCGCTTGGTACGCTTGCGGCGGTTTATTCACTTTGGTTCTTTTGCGGCGACCAGTGGAAAGAGATTTATCCGGAAACGGCCGGAGCTCAACGCGTCGATCCGTTACGGATCACTCCGGCTAATGAGACGAACTGGGAAGGTTACACAAAAGACGAAGAAGGTGCATACGTTTACCGCACTCCGCCGCCGCCCGATTGGCGCTAGTCTCGTTCATACCAGTCCTCGTGTTTTGACCAACCCCAACACGAAAGACACGACGTCCAAGCCCATTGATGAAAACACGTCGGGCATTTGCCGCCGGTTTCAAACGTGTTCCATTCGGTCCCGCAGCCTTCGTAGAAATACTCAGGATAATCGCAATCCCAGCACGTCCATCGGTCAAGGTGCTGCGGTTGCCAGCGGCAGATCGGACATCGGATATTTCTGTTGCCGTCGATCGAATCGATTTCCCCGATTCGATCGGTGACCTTTTCTTCGTCCGGCAGCGAGCGCCGGAATTCCAGCAAATTAAAAGTTCGACTGCTGTTTGAAAGGTTCGTAAGATCGTTCCGCATCTGACAATTTCTCCGCATAGGAATAATATTTCAGTGAGAAGGAATCCATAAACGATGTCAGACGATAAATTAAGCATATTGGTACTACTCGGCACAAACCGCAAAGATCGTGAAAGCGAAGATGTGGCGAAATGGGTTTTGGCAAAAATGCAGGAACGCGACGATATCGAGCCGCGGTTTTTCGATGTTTGCGATTTTGATCTTCCACGCGGTCACTACGGTACCGAGATCGGCGATAGCTTTCCAGAGTGGCGCGATGCGGTGATCGAGGCTGATGGCCTGGTGATCGTTACGCCTGAATACAATCACGGTTATCCGGGCGTTCTGAAAAGCGTTCTCGACACGCTTCTGAAAGAATATATACATAAGGCCGTCGCTTTTGTAGGCGTTTCCGCCGGGCCGTGGGGCGGCACGCGCGTGATCGAATCGATGGTGCCGATGGTCCGCGAACTCGGCCTCGCCGTAACGTTCAGCGACTTGAACTTTCCGATGATAAAAACGAAGTTCGATGAGAACGGCAATTTGATCGACGAAGCGTACGAAAAACGTGTTGCAGGGTTCCTTGATGAACTCGTATGGCTGGCGGGAACGCTTCGCTGGGGACGCAAGAATCTAAAATCAAAATATCATCAATAGACGTTTTCCGTTATCATTAACGGATCATGCGTCATCGCGAATTTCACCGGACCGAGCGCATAGGCTGGCTGCGTGCCGCCGTGCTCGGAGCAAATGACGGCATCGTTTCGACCGCGAGCCTGGTCATCGGTGTGGCGGCCGCCGAAGCCGGTCACAGCGGCGTTGTAATTGCCGGGCTGGCGGGGCTCGTTGCCGGAGCGATGTCGATGGCGGCGGGCGAATATGTTTCTGTCCACTCTCAGGCCGATACCGAAAAAGCCGATCTTGACCGGGAACGAAAAGAGTTGGCCGCCGACGATGAAGGCGCGGATGGAGCTTGCCGGTATTTACGTTCGACGCGGACTGGAACCAAAACTCGCCCGGGAGGTTGCCGATCAATTGATGGCCCACGACGCGCTCGGAGCCCACGCCAGAGATG
>JABFSB010000521.1 GCA_013140875.1 Acidobacteriota bacterium | reverse complement strand
CCGCCGATGCTCCGACTCGGGCGCAGATTCATACTACGGAACAGACTGCTGTACTTCCGCCTAGCGCGGAGGCGGAGCCTCGGGAGAGTTTGGGTGGGCTGCCGGAGAAGCAGAGCTTCTCCGCAAATAGAGCGGCGAAGCCGCTGGCGGCAATGATCGGGGCTGTTATGGTTCTAGTCGGCGGATTCTTTGCTTACAAATATTTTTCACCAACTAAGCAGATCGAATCAATCGCCGTAATGCCTTTCGTTAATGAGAGCAAAAATGAAGAGGTTGAATATTTAAGCGATGGAATGACGGAAACGCTCATCAAGAGTTTGTCGGAGTTGCCGAATTTGAATGTCAAACCGCGTTCGTCGGTCTTTCGTTACAAAGGCAAGGATACCGACCTCAAAACTATCGGCAAAGAACTTAATGTCGAGGCGGTCTTGAACGGCAGAGTGATTCAGCGTGGCGAGCAATTGACGCTGAGTTTGGAATTGATTGATGTTCAGAACGACAAAGTGCTGTGGACGGAAAGCTATCAACGCAAGCAATCTGACCTTGTTTCGCTCCAAAGCGAGATCGCCAAAGATGTTTCGACCAAACTCAAATCAAAACTTTCGGGTGCGGAAGAAGCAAAAGTAACCAAAACCGCAACAACAAATCCCGAAGCCTATCAAGCGTATTTGAAAGGACGTTACTATTGGAATCGGCGGACGGCGGAGAACATCAAGAAAGCAATCGAACAATTCAAAGCCGCGACTGACCGCGACCCGAATTACGCTCTTGCTTACACAGGTCTTGCCGATTGTTATGTTCTGTTGCCCGAATACGCCGGAATTCCGACCAGCGAAGCACTACCGCAAGCGAAGGCATATGCGGAGAGAGCGATAGCCATTGATGAAAATTTAGCAGAAGGACACGCTTCTCTCGGGGGCGTGAATTTGAAATCGTGGAAATGGGCGGAGGCTGAACACGAATTTAAACGAGCTATTGAGCTTAATCCAAATTACGCAACTTCCTACCACTGGTATTGCGTTTTGCTGAGATCTCTTGGGCGTTTTGATGAAGCCGCTCAGATGATCGGGAAGGCACAGGAACTTGACCCGCTTTCCGTCGTCATCGGCAACAATGTAGTGCAGACCTATAGGATTCGGAAAGACTTTACGAAGATGGCTGAAACCTCTCTTAAACTCATTGAACTCGATCCGAACTATCACGTTGGGTATCAATTTTTGGGAGAATCATATCTAAAACTTGGACGTGAGACTGAAGCCATAGCAAATTTGCAAAAGTCATTGGAGATGAGTAACAGAGGAATTATCAGCCTAATGTTTTTGGGTCATGGATATGCGGTGACAGGAAAACGAAGCGAAGCAAACGCAATCATCAAAGAACTTGAGCAAAGATATGACAGAAAGGAATCAAGCGGAGTAAATATTGCCGCCGTATATGTCGGATTGGGTGAGAAAGACAAGGCATTTGAATGGTTGGAAAAAGACTTCCAATCCAGAAGCGGCGAGTTAGCATTCATCAGATGGTATATGCAATTTGAACCTCTCCGCGACGACCCGCGATACAAGGATTTGCTGAAACGGATGGGTTTGCCGGAGTGAATTTGAAAGAAGAAATTTCAAAGGGGTCGAATTCGATTCCTTTTGTAAATTAAATTATGTCAAAAAATAAAATCATACTTGTCAGCGGCACGGAAATTACTATTTCCAATCGCGGTGAAAACGACTTCATTTCATTGACTGATATTGCAAAATATCGAAATGCGGTTGAACCGTTTTCCGTTATTAACAATTGGATGCGAAGCAAAAGCACGATTGATTTTATCGGTTTGTGGGAAAAATTAAATAATCCAAGTTTTAAACCCATCGAATTCGAGAGGTTTAGAAATGAAGCGGGCAACAATTACTTTGTGCTTTCTCCGCAACGATGGATTGAATCCACAAATGCCATCGGTATAACTTCAAAATCAGGACGCTACGGCGGAACTTTTGCTCATAAAGATGTTGCGTTTGAATTTGCCTCGTGGATTTCGTCGGAATTCAAGTTGTATCTGATAACCGAATTTCAACGGCTCAAAGACGATGAAAACAGCCGCTTAAACCTCGAATGGAATTTGCAGCGAACGCTCGCCAAAATCAATTATAGAATCCACACCGACGCTATCAAAGAAAGCCTGATTCCAGAGGAACTCTCTAAATCGCAAATCAATCTTGTCTATGCCACCGAAGCCGACCTTTTGAATATGGCTTTGTTCGGCAAAACCGCGAAACAATGGCGTGACGAAAGCCCTGGAGCGGACGGAAATATCAGAGATTTCGCGACAATCGAACAACTGGTTATTTTGTCTAATCTGGAGCATTAACGCGATTTTGATTCAACAGGAACTGCCACAGCACACGTCTGCGGCAGCTTAATGCCATTGCCATTACGCAAATGAAATCTTTGATGAACAATTTAAACATCAAGAAATTGAAATAGAGATTATGAAACGATGCTCGAAATGGGGCCGTGAGTATGACAACACGATGAGCTTCTGCCTCGACGACGGCAGCGAGCTCCTCTACGGCCCAGCTTCGATGGACGAGCCGGCATGAGATTCTGACAAGGCATGAATAAAGAATTAGAGAAAAATTCAACTCTCTCGCACTACCGCATCCTTTCAAAGGTTGGCGAAGGCGGCATGGGGGCTGTCTATCTTGCGTTCGATACAAAGCTCGACCGAAAGGTCGCCCTGAAAATCCTGCCCGAGGAATTTGTCGAAAATGGCGACAAAATGACGCGCTTTGTCCGTGAGGCAAAATCCGCGTCGGCCCTGAATCATCCGAATATCATCACGATCTACGAGATCGGCCAGTCCGACGGGCGACACTTTATCGCGACTGAATTCATCGACGGCGAGACTTTGCTCGATCATTTCCAGCGGCGTTCTTCGTCGCTTGACGACGTTTTGGATATTGCCTCACAGATCGCATCCGCACTGCAGGTAGCGCACGCCGCCGGCATAATTCACCGCGACATCAAACCTGAGAACGTGATGATACGCGAAGACGGGATCGTCAAGATACTCGATTTTGGCGTTGCAAAATTCGTTGAAAAGGCCTCGTTTGTCGACCAACTGAAGACGGACGATGCGCCGACCGCG
>JABFSB010000413.1 GCA_013140875.1 Acidobacteriota bacterium | reverse complement strand
GCCGCCCGCTCCTGAAGCGAACTCGGGAACCATTTGTTGCTTGGTGTCATAGCTTACCTCCACTAATAAATGAACCCGCACGTCCATGGCAGCGACCCGAAACCTTCCAACCGCATCCGGATATACCAAGCGCGCAAAAGTTCGCCCAAGGCCCACACACCCTGCCGCCGCGTCTTCAGCCCGAACAAACCTTTTCGTCCGCTTATTTAGATCCGTTTGATTCTTTTCCCGACAGAAATTACGTCAGAAGGAGAAGCGATCAACCAATAGTGCAAATTTTAATTCTTGAGCTTCACACCGTCACCGATCCGAAGGAGAACATGGAAGTTTTTGCAGGAGCAAAACACGGCCAAGTGAAGGGCCGATAAACAAAATAGCATGTTCAGACTTTTCGTTTCAAGAAGTTTTTTTTGAACGGGCCAATGGCGACATGATAATGGCCGGACTTACTTTCAGCGGTCTATGCTTTTCTCAATGCATCGGCGCTTATCCAGAGTTAGGGCAGGAATCGACCTTATGTACAGCAAGTCCGCCGCACAATTCAATTGGTTGATCTACGCTTTTGCCTTGAGATAATTTATGAACGAAGTGCAAGTCAAAAGAAAGTACTTAGCATCGTCCCCGGTGAGAGCACTTTCGTCCATAAGCCCGTGTCTTATGCCATCAGCATCGCTCGTGTAACCGTAAAGCTTTAGAAAACCTTGTTTCAACGCCCCGTGCAGATGATGTTTTTTCTCGATCGCTTTGAGTGCGTCGCCCAATGTTGCATCCTTTTTACCGACAATTTCTTTGCACAGACTTCCACAGCAGAAATTGATTCTTTTATCGAGTTTCGGTAATCCGGCTGTTTCCTGTCACTCAATAACTCCAACGCCCTTTTTAGATGCTGCCGCACGTAAGGAAAGTCCTTATTTGGCTAGGGTTTCTTCCAATAATGAAATTTCTTCTTCATTCGTAACCTCAGAAACAACTCCATGAATTATTCTGTAGGCTGATCCTTCGTTCTTAAGGTGTTCGTTGATCCAATAGGACAACTCTGAGTCATTAAATCGGGCTTCGTAATATGCTATGAGAAACTCCAGCAGGTCATAAAATCGAAACCACTCACAGTTGAAGAAATACCGTTTGATCTCTTCAAACACCGGCTCAGCGTAAGAAGGCCGCGAATCGATTGATCGTTTCCAATGCTTTTTCCAAAGCACGTTGCTCAGTTTGGTTATCTCATGGTGCTCTATGAAATCTTCCTCAACGACCATCAACCCAATACGGCCAGGTTTTAGTGCGCTCCAATAGGTTGCTCGCAAGGTGTTCCAAATCTCGGCTCGCAATTCATCCGAAACCCTGTCGCGAAGCAGTTCTCGGACGGGAATCAGTCCTTGACGCTGGCTGAACTTCATAGTGGGAGCTGATTTATTAGTTTTCGCCCTCTTCATTTGAACAGAAGTTCTCCCTGATCCGATGGTCCTTGACTCATCTTCTCTGCTTGTTTGAACGTAATTCCGCTTGGGGGCATGTCTACTTGTTTGCCGGCGAGGATTTCTTCGACGGTTAGTATCTGCAAACGCGGATAGTCGCGGTTCCAGCCGGGTGAGTTGTAAAAACCTTTTTCGACGGCTTCGGTGATCATTGGTTTTGTGGGTGGTTCGAGGGTGACGTAGACGCCGATGGCGGCGTTTTCGCGGTCGATCACGTGGCCGAGGTCGCGGATATGCGAAACGTTGGGGTGTCCGCTTTTGACCGAGACTATTACGCGTTTCGCTTTATTCGAATTATCGTCCACAAAGACTATCGAACCGTCGATGCCCTTGTCCGCACCTTTTTTTCCTTCCTTTTTTCCGGTCTCGGCACCGAAAGCCTTGGCGCCGATGAGCGGAAGTATCCACCACTGAAAGCCGTAACGGTCGTTAACGGCCAGTTCGCGTGCACCATCAAGGTCTTCGGGCTGGCCGATGACGCGGTACGTCATTTTTTCGGGCGGAGGAGCGTTCGAATCGGATGCAGAAGCCTGCGCGTTAGCAAGGGCGTAATCGCCAAGTTGAGCATTACGCCCTTGCTCACGCGCGGGCCTCTGCATCGGCACGATCCCGAACGAATTTTTCAGCCGAAGCTTTTGCAAACCGACACTCAGATGCGTAATGTCGATCCCGATCCATTGACGATTAAGCTTCTGCGCCGCCGCAATGGTCGTCCCGCATCCGCAGAACGGGTCGAGAACAATATCTCCTTCATTCGACGACGCGGAAACGATGCGTTCGAGTAGCGCAACAGGCTTCTGTGTTGGATAGCCGAGCTTTTCAGCGGCTTGTGAATTGATCGGCGGGATGTCAGTTATCAAATCTTGTGCGGGTGCTCCCTGCATCGCGTCGAGATACTGTTTGAATCGAGGTGAGCCAGCACCATCTTTCGTCCAATATATGAGTCCTGCCTGATCGAAACGATCAAGTCGTTCGAGCATTGGAAGATCTGCGAGGGATTCGCCCATTATTTGCTCGTAAATACTATAAGCAGTCGAAGATGGTTGCCAATGTCGACCGATCGCCGTTGGGTCGTGGCCACGCCAAGCAAGTCCGCTGTCGCCTTTACGAACACCCGGCCCCGTAAGAGCTATATCTTGGAACAACCGGCCAGTATCATCCGTTCGACTGAACCGAGCTATGTAGGATTGCTCATATGCGGAGTAGGAGGGATTCCATTTATAGTTGTCGGTTTTTGAAACGAAGAAAATTACGTCGTGAACAGGACCGAAACGTGCGCTCCACCGTGAGCACCCGTCCGCTTCCAAATTACCTCGTTGCGAAAATTCCATGCGCCGAATACCGTATCCAAAAGTATCTTCAGATAATGGCTCGCCGTCGGGTCGCAGTGAAGATATAACGAACCCGTCGGTTTGAGGACGCGGTGTAATTCCTTCAACCTGACGGCCATCATTACGAGGTAGGCCATCATTTGGTTGTTGCCGATGAACGAGCGGAACGATTCGATCATTCTCGCGACCGAGTCGCCGGTCATTATTAGTTCGTGATACGTCTGCTCGGCGGAAGCGTTCCAGTGCCAGGTGTCTTCGAACGCGGTTATCTGCGAATCGGCCTCGGAGCCGGATTCGTCCTTGAAAAGGACGTTGTAGTTGCGGTTCGAATTGA
>JABFSB010000331.1 GCA_013140875.1 Acidobacteriota bacterium | reverse complement strand
GACGATCAAGTCGGCTTTCCATTCTTCGGCCGTCTCGACGATACGGCTGTCCGGCGAACCGAAAAGCACGTCGGTCGAAACGCCGGCACCGGTTTTGTCCGCAAAGCCGCGGACCTTCTCGGCTGCGTCGGCAACAACCTTTGCCGCATTGTCGCGGGCGGTTTTTTCCAGCTCGGCCGTATCGGGCAAGTATCCGCCGTAGATATCGATTGCCATCGGTAAGGCCATGTCCACAACGCTGACGATCTTGATCTCGTCGCCTTGTCCGAGCGCAAATTTCTTTACCGCCTCAATTGCGGCATCACTCTGTTTGCCGCCGTCGGACGCAAACAATACTTTCATCTTCGGTTACCTCCGTTAGCCTCTTTTACTCTGAACCTACGCCAAATCCTTTCAAAAATCCAGAGTTGTACTCTTTGTGCAACCCCGCGCGTAAGCAAGGGGGAATTCGGCGCTTATTTACGAACCCCATACGACCCACGCCGAATCCTCTCAAAAAATCTCGAGTTCTGCCGCCCGCGCGAAGCAATTGGGAAATAGGTGCTCACCGCACAGGCACAGGGGGATTTTTTTCAAATAAGCGCCGAATTTCCCACTTGCTAACGCGCGGGGTTGCTCATATAAGCCGCCACCCGCTTTTTCACACGATCTCCACCACCAGCCGGGGAAGGATTTGTCCGAGCATCGTTACTTCGGCATCGGTCAATCCGCCGGTCGCCTCCATGTCGATCGCTTTCCAAAGTGCCTCGACGTGGGGCCGGATTTCGATTCCTTTTTTCGTCAGGCATATTCTGGTCGAACGGGCGTCGTTCTCGAAGTTCTGTCTGGTAACGAAATCGTTCCCGATCAGCCCGCCGATGGTTCGATTGACCGTGGCGGCCGAGAGGTTTAGCCGTGAGGCGAGATCGATCTGGCGCAGGCCGTCGGTTTTCCAAAGTTCGACCAGGACAAATATCTGTCCGCCGTGAAGCCCGATCTCTTGCGCCCGCTTCTCGATCAAATTTCTGTGAGCGGTCCCGGCCTTTGCCAGGAGATAGCTTACCGTGTTTTCGATGCTCATAAACCCTCTAAACTCTTAAACATGCACGTGTTTAACTTAATCCGCAAGCCTGCTAATAAACTTCAGTTCGCAGGTTAATAAATTTTGGTTAGCACGCTAATAAAATACCATTAGCGTGCTAATAAACAAAGCTCAGCGGGCGAATAAATTTTGATTGGCTGGTATATTATTTAAGTATGAAAAACACGGAAGTGCTTAAAAAGGGGCGCGATCTATTGCTTGCATTACACAAATCCTTGCTGGATCTGGAGCGGTCGTTTTATGAAAATGTCCACGGCCCGGTAACTTCGGGCCATTTTCTTAATCTTTTGCTTGAGGATTCTGAGTTTGCATGGCTGCGGAAATTTTCGACGCTGATAGTCGATATCGACGAGATGTTCGCGCAAAAAGACGGCTTCAACGAAGAGGCCGTCGATGTCCATTTATCAAAAATGCGCGAGATCGTATCGATGTCGCATGACGACAAAGACTTCATCGCCAAATATCAAAGCGGCCTGCAGCAAAATCTGGAAGCCGCGGCGATCCAGGGTGAACTGCGATCACTTCTTGCCTAAGATTCGGATCACTTGAAAATTTGCTTTGCGCACTTTGTGTCTTACCTTGGTGTCCTTTGTGTTAACACGTTTTTCTTGACACAAAGGACACCAAGTTTTTCACAGAGGACACAAAGAAAGAGTCCACCGCAAACATCTATTCCCGGCCGCTCTTTTTCCAATCGTTGAGAAATCCCTCAAGGCCTTTGTCGGTCAGCGGGTGCTTAACCAATTGCTGAATGACCTTGAACGGTATCGTCGCCACATCGGCTCCGACCAGGGCGCAGTCTACGATATGCATCGGGTGGCGGATTGAAGCCGCAAGCACCTCGGTCTTAAAATCGTAATTTCCGTAGATCTGAACGATGTCCTGGATCAACTGCATTCCGTTGGTCGCTACGTCATCGAGGCGTCCGATAAAAGGCGAGATATATCGTGCACCGGCCTTGGCCGCGAGGATCGCCTGTGCCGCCGAAAAACAAAGCGTAACGTTAACGCCCGTTCCCTCATTGGTCAGGACGCGAGTGGCCTTTAAGCCATCCAAAGTCAGCGGACATTTTACGACAACGTTCGGTGCGATCTTCGCAAGTTCGCGTCCCTGTTCAAGCATTCCGGCCGTATCCAGAGCGGTTACCTCGGCCGAAACATCGCCCTTTACGATTGAACAGATCTTGGCAATGTGCTCCTTAAAATCGACGTCACCTTCCTTTGCAACCAGCGTAGGATTCGTCGTTACACCATCGATCATCCCGAGCTCGTTTGCCTCGCGGATCTCGTCCAGATTAGCGGTATCGATAAAGAATTTCATAATTTCTCCAACTTGATTTTATCGTCGCGGGACCACAAAAAGTATCAGGTTGATGGCCAGCACGACTAAACTGATAATTGCAAAACTTTTGTTCTTCGAGTGTTTAAGAGAATATATCCCGCTCGCGGTTCCGGCCGAAAGCAGCAGCAGCCACATCAGGAAATTTGCCGACAAAAGATAATCCGTGATCGAGGAAACGTATGTTTTCTCGAGGTAAAGCCACTGCCACCAATTGTGAGCAAGTGCGATCACAACCGGCACGATCTCGATCACGCGGGCGAACCGTGAATCGGGCTGAGCGTCTCTATCAATTGCCGTCCCCGCCACGGTTCCAATATCCTTTGCCGGAATTACGACCGTCTCTTCCGAATCGCGGTTAGCGATCGGCGCGTGAACTCCAAATCCCGCTTCGGCCGTCGGCGGCGTTGCCTGCTCAGTCGCCGTACCGGCATTTGTCGCCGACAGCCGCGTTCCGTCTTCAAGACAGAACCCGATCATGTTATCGAAGTAGTCGGCGTTACACTTCGGGCAGCGTTTCATTCTTATCGCACCGGATTACTAAGCACGCCGATCCCCTCGATCTCTACTTCGCAGACATCACCGGAACTCAGTGGCGAAACTCCCGCCGGCGTACCCGTTGCGATCACATCGCCCGGCATCAGGGTCATCATTTTCGAAATGTATCGTATCAAAAAATCGACCGGAAACACCATTTGCGAAGTTCTGCCATGCTGCGTCGTCACGCCGTTCACGCGGCACGTGACGCC
>JABFSB010000160.1 GCA_013140875.1 Acidobacteriota bacterium | reverse complement strand
TATTAACCTTCCAAGACAAACCTACCGAGAGCCGCTTTTCCAAAAAAAAGCGGCTCTCATTCCATTAGTACGGCTCTGTCGGATTACCACCGAACTCAGCAAAAAGCTTTTCCTCTTTACGATCGAGTTTCGCCGCTTCTATTGCCAACCGATTTTCAGATCGAGCTGAAAGTTTTCGCAAAACAATAGCTGAATTCTTCGACCCAAACCCGATGCAGTTACACAAAGCAACGTTTACGTTCCCGGCCCTAGACCGATTCGGCACGTAATCCAGGTCGCACGCAGGATCCGGCTCGTCTAGATTTATCGTCGGCGGAAGAATTCCTTCATTCATCGCGAGAAGGGTTGCACCGATACCGGCGGCTCCGGTGGCACCTTGGGGATGCCCGATCTGCGATTTTGTGCCTGACATCGGGATCTTGTAGGCGTGTTTGCCGAACGCGAGCTTAACTGCCTGTGTTTCAATGCGGTCGTTGAGCTGAGTCGAAGTTCCATGCAGGTTGACGTAGTCGATGTCTTCAGGTGAGAGTCCGGCATCCTCGATCGCGAGCGACATCGCCCGGGCGGGTTCGATTCCGTTTTCCTCGAGCCGTACGCGGTGATAAGCGTCGCAGGACACGCCGTAACCCGCGACCTCGGCATAGACCTTTGCCCCGCGCGTCTGCGCACTTTCAAACGATTCAAGCACAAATATCCACGAACCTTCGCCGATGACAATGCCCGAGCGGTCCTTTGAAAATGGCCGGCAGGCCCGTTTCGGTTCGTCGTTCCATTCTTTCGTGCACACGGTCATCACTTCAAAACCTTTCAGTATGCCGGGTGAGATCGGCGAATCGACTCCGCCGGCAATCATAACGTCCTGACGGCCCAAAGCGATGTGCTGAGCGGCATAGAATATTGCATCGGTCGATGAAGTGCAGCCAGTCGAGATTACGTGTGATAAACCGTGGAGGCCGAAGACCATCGATAATTCCGATGAGAGTCCGCCGTGTGTCGATGCCGGTATCGTGTAGATACTTCCCTTACCCGCATTGCCGGAAAACCAGTAGCCAAACTGCTTCTCGGTAAACGCAAGACCGCCGCCGCCGGTGCCTAACAACACTCCGAAACGGCGTTTGTCCTGTAAAGATAATTCGAGAGTATTTATCGCGGCGTCGGCAACTGCCTCGCGTGCGGCCGCCAATGCAAGCGGAACGGTACGCGGAACATGCTGCCGGTCTTTTGGGTTTAACTCGGCCTTCCAATCGAACTCCGGGATCTCGGCTGCGATCTGAACATCGAAATCGGATGGGTCGAACGTTTCAATTCGTCGAACACCACTTTTGCCCGATTTCAAGCCTTCCCAGTATTGCTCACGGCCAATGCCGATCGGCGTGACGCAACCGAAACCCGAAATAACAACCCGCCGAGGACTCGTAAAACCGTGAAGCATAATTGGTTAGTACGAGGATAGCATTTTTGATGCGAATCGATAGTTTGGGATTTTGACGACTTCTAGTAGATCACGTATTTGTCGAACACCCAGCCGGAGTACCCGGCATAGGCCGCACGGCACCACCGGCCATAGTTATTTTTTTGCGTCGTAATGTAATCGCCGCAGGCACCGATCTGGAGTTTGGCACCGTGCGGGATCTTGAATATCCGCTTCCCGGTTTCCGAATTCGGTTCGCTCCTTAAAGCAAGAAATCCGTCAGCGGGCGAGTTCGCCGTTACGGTAGTTGTCAAACTTGGGTCCGGCGTGGCCTTGATCAGCGGTGCTTTCTTTTGTTCGTCGAGCTTCTTTTGTATGTTCGCCAGTTCGTCCCGCAGCTTTTCCTTTTCGGGATCGACGGTCGGCGTTACGGAGGGTGCGGAAGAAGGAGTCTTTACCGGCGTTTCAGGCGGTTTTACTCCTGTACCATAATAAAATGCGGCACCCGCGAGGCCGAGGCCTAAGAGTGCAATCACTCCCAGGATAAGGAGGGCAACCAGTATTTTGATCCAGGTCGAAGAGCCGGAAGGCTTTTCGGGACGAACCACGTCTTCTCTTTCAGGCGTCATGTCCACCCGCAAAGAATCATTCCGCGTTCTTCTAACTACCGTCGGTTCATCGTCGGACAGGGCCGTAAGCGCCGTTCCATCGGACAAGCAAAAACGCAGGCTGTCGTCGGTGTAGGTCGTTTTGCAGGCGGGGCATTCCTTCATGTTCGGGCATGTTCGCGCTGAAAAAGTACGAAATTATTTTGCAAGCTCTTGCATGATCAACGCTCGCAATTCCGGCTGGCTCAGCTTTGCCAGCAGCCGGCCATTTACGTAAAAGGTCGGGGTACGCATGACTTTCAATGTGTCGACGTCCCGCATATCTCTGTCGATCCTGGCACCGTGCTTGGGGTCAGCGACCGAGGCTTTCAATTGATCGACATTCATTCCAAGCTCTTTAGCGTAATTTTCAAACAATACGGTCGGCGCGACCGGCGGAGCGGTTGGGGCCGCGCCATGCTTTTCACCCCACTCACCTTGTTTCTCGAACAATTTCTCCTGCATCTCCCAATATTTGCCCTGCTCACCCGCCGCTTCCGTGTAGGTCGCCGCAAGTCGCGCGTTTTTGTGGAACGTTGCGTACCGGGAAACAACTCGAATCTTTCCTTCGAATTCTTTTAGAAGCCCTTTTACGACCGGATGAAATGCGGCGCATGTTTCACACTCCGGGTCGTAAAACTCGACCACGGTCACCTTCGCTTCCACGGGACCGATCGCCGGGACATCGGTTCTAAGCAATTCTTCCGGGATCTTCTTGCCCGGCTCCAGCGGTTTCTGCACCGACGTTCGATAATATGACGCTCCGACAACTCCGGCAATGGCGATAACGCCTACGATAGCTAAAAGGATAATTACTTCTTTCTTCATACTTCTTTTTCTGGCTTATAAATGGCGATCATCAGTGAAATTAACAAAAACGAAACAAGGCCCATCAGAGGAATCGTAACAATGCCGAACCACTCGATCTGCCGCTGTGAACACGAAACGCCCTGAGTACACGGTGTCAGGCTTTCCGGAACAATTCCGTAATAGACAAGATTATGATACACCGCCAGTGCAAGTCCTATCAGGGCAAGCGGCAACGCGTAAACCTTCCATCGAGTGTCGTTTGTTAAGATACCGATACCGATGATCAGTACAAGCGGATACATGGCAATGCGTTGATACCAGCAAAGAACGCACGGGGGAAGATCCATCACTTCACTGAAAAAAAGGCTGCCCGCCATTCCAACAAGGGCCGTCACCCACGCGACGTAAGGAAGCACCTCATTGAAACCCCTGCCCTTGTGCGTGGCCGTCCGCTCAGCATTCTCCATTCCTAAATTAAAGCATTGTAAGCGGAAAACACCGAATTCTGAGGCGCGTCACGGATTTTTGAAGAGATGGGCTCAGGACCGTTTGCGGCTTGGACGCGGATTCGACGGCTGAGTCACGCCTTCGAAAACACAGCCGCCGCGGCGAACTATTTCGATTACGTCTTCTATCAATTTCGCCTTATTTTTTGTCTTCACCGTCCGCTCGACAAATCGCCGCTGCTGGTTTGTACCCGCGTGGTCCATGGTCTGCCAGGTTTCGTTCCGGGCGCTCCACGCGATCATTTCGACGAACATTGGAACAAGCGCAATACCCTTTTCGGTGACCATGTAAATATCCTTGCGCTTGTCCGTTTGGTGAGGCGATTTCGATACCAAACCTTCTTCCTCCAAATACTCAAGCCGACCGGCAAGAATATTTGTCGCGATCTTTTCATCCGACCTCAAAAACTCACCGTAAGTTCGTTTTCCCCAAAAGATGATGTCGCGAAGTATGACAAGCGACCATTTGTCGCCGATCGTCTCGACCGCAAAGTTTACCGGGCAATCCGAACGCCTTCCTTTCAGTCCGTTACGCCTCATAAAAACAACATTAACACACTTGCAAAACACAATCAATCATACTTTTATATTACAAGTGAATCATTATTTTCAACTAATTTTCAAAGAAGTTGTTTTGCGTATGTAATTGATCTTATTATGTTTAAGCTCCCACAGCAGCCTGCCCTTCAAAGTTACTTGCAAAAAACAACAAATAATACTTGCATTACACAAGTGATTTATGTAGAGTTGGTTTAGATCGGAAAGGTAATAAAAGCTGCGCACGCAGAAGAAAATAAAAATCTGGAGGAAAATTTCGTGGAAACTGCAATTCAAACGCTCCCAATAACAGGGAAGAGGTTGTGGGCCGGACATATAATCACCGGACTGCCCATTCTATTTCTATTAGTGGACGGAATAATGAAATTGTTCAAACCCGCGATAGTCGTTAATTCGACCGTCGAGCTGGGATACGGTGAGCAGGTTATCGTGCCGCTGGGGATTGTTCTGCTGGCCTCCACCATTCTCTATGTTGTACCGCGAACCGCAGTCATTGGAGCGATCTTGCTTACGGGTTACCTCGGCGGAGCGGTTGCGACGCATGTGCGCGTCGGCAGCGGGTCGTTTCCGGTTTTGTTTCCTGTAATCGTCGGCATCCTCGTTTGGGGCGGTCTTTACCTGCGTGATGCGAGGATAGCCGAACTTATTCCTTTGCGAAACCCCCTCTCTTCGGAATGATATTTGCGCGCTAAAAAGTTTTGACAATATTTGTACAGCATCAATACGCTCCGAAAGTCGCGGGGTTATGTATTGAAGCCGTTTCAAAAAATGTCGCGATTTCGAAATAAAAGGAGAAAACAAAATGACACAGAAGCGGCTAAATCAAGGATCAGTAGTGAAAACCAAACAACATTTACCAACGCCTTCAGCACCTTTTCGGTGAGCGACGTACAGAAAGCGAAGAAATTCTATGGCGAAACTCTTGGGATCGATGTAAAGAAGGAAGAAGAAGGCCTCCGGCTTGAATTCGAAGCCGGCCAAGTAGTTTTCTTATACCCCAAAGACGACCACAAACCGGCGACATTCACCGTACTAAACCTTCCAGTCGACAACATAGCCCTGGCGGTCGATGATTTGGCCGCTCGCGGCATAAAGTTCGAAAAGTACGGGGGCGAGATCGGGACCGACGAAAAGGGCATATTCTGGGGTAAAAAGGACGGCCACGGTCCGAACATCGCCTGGTTTAAGGATCCGGACGGCAATATTTTGTCGGTGATTGAAAGCCGGTAGATTTTGGCGGAACATTAAATGCCGTTCGTGTCGACCGAAACAGGATTGAAATGTCAACAGAATTAAGCGCGTCTCAATTTATCGAGCGTCTGAAAAAACTTCGGCCGGATGATGGACTTAGGAAGCGGTCCGCCCGGGACGAATCCGATCTTGTCGGCGTGACGATGGGCAGTATCTTCAAACTTGCGAAAGAGTTTATCGAAATGCCGCTGACGGAAATAGAAAAGATGCTCGAAAGTCCTTTTCATAAGGTCCGTATCGGAGCCGTGAGCATTATGGATTTTCAGGCCCGCAGCCCGAAAACATCGCCGGACCAAAAGAAAAAAGTATTCGATCTTTATATTCGGCGGCACGATCGTATCGACACATGGGATCTGGTTGATCGAGCGGCGATTTACGTCGTAGGCGGGTGGCTTTTTGATAAATCGCGCAGTGTTTTGTTCAAACTGGCCAAGTCCAGAAGGATGGCGGAACGCCGAACCGCCATTGTCTCAACGGCTTATTTTATCAGGAAAGGCGATGTCGCCGACACGTTCAAGCTTGCGGAAATATTGATCGACGATAGAGAGGAGCTTGTTAACAAAGCCACCGGCTGGATGCTTCGTTACGCCGGCGACAAAGATCGGCCGCAATTGTTGAGTTTCCTGGACAAATACGCCGCTGCGATGCCGCGCGTAATGCTCAGAAATTCACTAGAAAAACTCGACAAAAACTTACGCGAACATTATATGAGAATGAAAGATTAGGTTGGGGACCACGATCAGCAGAAGCAAGATCAAGGAAACTGGATGTTTTAATAAACGGTCGTTATAACGATAGCTGGAGGTGATTTCTTGCGGACGCGGCGTTAGAATCAAGGAAACTTGACGTTGACTCGCTCGCGACCCGAAAATGAAGGAACGCCTGACAAAAACCGCTTTTCTCAGATATCTGAAGTGTCCGCCGGAATTTTGGCTCTCGGTACGGCAGCCTTTGCTTGCGGCAAAACCGACAACGCTTGAGTATGAGCACCTTCGGCAGCAAGGTTACGCGGTACAGCAGCTTGTAAAAACTCTGAAAAGATTTCAGCCGCGGGAAGGTTTAAGTTTTAACTTCGAGCGGCCGTTCCAGACCTTCGATCTATACGCCCGCTGTGACATCGTTGTAATGCACAACGACTCCGGCATGATCGATCTTTACGAAACCAAATCGGCCGCTTCGGTCAAGGACGAGCACATTGATGATGTCGCGTTTCAGCGATTGGTCTGTGAGCAAAGCGGCTATCAGGTTGGCCGGTGCTTTACGGTGACAACGAACACCGATTATGTTCGCCGGGGAGAAATAGATGCCGAGCAACTCTTTACAGTAACTGACGTAACAGACCTTGTCGAGCAACGGCTTCCGTCAACCGCCCAACAGGCACGGGCGGCAATTGCGTACCTGAGAACGGTACCTGTTCCTTCGCTGCTCGATTATTGCGATCGAAACCGGCTTAACTGTGAGTTTATCCAGCTTCACTTTCCGAACCTGCCGGATTACACGGTCTTTGACATCGCGTTTTTAAAGAACGACAAAAGGCGATTGCTTTTGGCCGAAGGTATTGTTGGTATCGTGGACGTACCGGATGATTTTCCGCTTTCGACCAAGCAGCGGGCCCAGGTCGAGGCCGCCAAAACACGTGCGATCGTAATAGACGGCAATGCGATCACTGAACGAATAGAGAGATGGGAATATCCTTTGCAATTTCTCGATTACGAAACGTTTGCCTATGCGATCCCGCAGTTCGACGGCGTGCGGCCTTATCAGCAGATGTGCTTTCAATATTCGCTGCACACGATCGACTTTCCGGGGACTAAGCCGCGACACTCTTATTTCCTCTCACGCGGCGAAAGTGATCCGCCGCGGGCGATGGCCGAAAGCCTCCGGCAGGCGATGGAAGGCAATATCGGAACGGTGCTCGTTTGGTATGAGGCGTTCGAGAAGACACGAAATACCGAGATGGCCGCGATGTATCCGGACCTGGCCGCATTTTTCGGCGAAGTAAATTCGAAGACCGTCGATCTTATGAAGATCTTTTCGGAAAAACTTTACGTTCATCCCGAATTCAAGGGCCGCAGTTCGATTAAGAAAGTGCTGCCGGCCTTGCGGCCTGATCTTTCTTATAAACAATTAAGAATAGGCGACGGGCTGACGGCGACCATAAGCTGGTTTCGCGCCGTCAAATGGGATTCATTGACTGAAAGCGAAAGAGAAAGCATCTTTAAGGGCCTGGAGAAATATTGCGAACTCGATACGTGGGCGATGGTCGCGATCTTTGAGGAACTTGCCGCAATTTCCAGCCGTGAGTTCCAAGCGCACACGGCCGACAGCGAACTGTTCTTTTTGGAACGGGCTTAAAGCGATGCGATGTGGGCGATATTATCAATATTTTCTAAGAACGGACTTTGCAAAAAAATCGTACGAACAGCTTAATCAGGAGTAATTATGGAAACAATAAATGGCAAAGCGGGCCGCGGAAAACTTTTTTGGATAGGTTGGGTACTCTCGATTTTGCCCGTGTTGATGCTTTTATTTAGCGCAACCGGAAAGTTCCTCAAGCCCGACGGAATAGAAGAGGGAGTAAAGGCGATCGGATGGAGAATGGACCAACTGACCGGTTTGGGAATAGTTGAGCTGTCCTCGACGATACTATATCTGATACCTAAGACCGCGGTACTCGGGGCGATCTTGCTGACAGCGTACATGGGCGGCGCGGTTGCAACTCATGTTAGGGTAAGCGAACCTTTCTATTTTCAGGTCTTGCTGGGTGTACTAATTTGGCTTGGCCTTTGGCTGCGGGATGCGCGGCTGCGCGATCTGCTGCCGCTTCGCAATTAAGAAAGTTATGCGAATAATATATTGGATCGTTACCGGCATGATGGCGGCGTTGATGACGGTATCGGCAATACCCGATGTTCTTCGCGTCTCCGACGCCGTCGAATTCATGAAACACCTTGGTTATCCGGAATATCTGCTTCCGTTCCTCGGCGTGGCGAAAATTCTTGGCGTGATCGCAGTGTTATTTCCGCGTTTTCCGCGGCTTAAGGAGTGGGCATACGCCGGTTTATCTTTTGACGTGATCGGCGCGTTTTACTCTCATTTTTCGGTGGGCGATCCGGCAAGCGTTTGGATTTTTCCGTTGATCGCGCTGGCACTGATTTTGACCTCGTATTTTCTTTATCACGCCACGCGAAATGGTAACGCCGCGCCGCTTAGATCGAATTAGCACTTAATAATATATGTCAAAATACGCGGATGTTTATCTACTTCCGATCCTGGAGAAAGATATTCCGTCCTACAAAAAGATGGCGACGGCCGCTGGCAGGATTTTCATAAAGAATGGTGCGTTGAAGTACCGCGAATATGTCGCATCGGACCTTAACACCGAGGATGTTGTTCCGTTTCCAAAGGTAGTCAAACTTAAACCGGGTGAAACTATCATCTACGCTTCGGTCGAGTTCAAGTCGGAGGCCCACCGGAACAGCGTCATGAAAAAGGTCATGGCCGATCCTGAAATGGCCGCGATCATGCCGAAAGACGAGAAACCGCCGTTCGATTACAAGCGTATGGTGTACGGTGGATTCAAGGTCCTTGTGGATATTTAAACAATGGCGGAAGAAATTCTACCCAATCTCCCCGCGATCGAAGAAGAGGCCGACGTTCCCGAAGTGGTGCCGCAAAAGCGGCGGTACGACCGTTCGATTGTCGAGGGGCCGCTGACCGCCGCTGTTTGGAAGATCGCCTGGCCCGCGGTACTCACAAATCTTGTAAGCGGACTTCAGGGCTGGGTCGACCAGATAATGGTCGGTAATCTGATCGGCGTTCAGGCAAATGCGGCGATCGGGGCCGCCTTTCAAATATTTCTTCTCGTTATTACGTTTGTCGGATCGATCTTCATCGGAATGAGCGTGCTCGTTTCGCGATTTGCCGGTGCGAACGATCATGAAAAAGTAAACCGCACTGTTTATCAGGGTTTTTTGACAGCGATATTTATCTCCCTCGGCGTCCTGGCCCCGATCGGATATTTTGCGTCCCCGTTTTTGCTTTCCTTCGTTAATGCGGCGCCGGACGTTCAGGCCGAAGCTCTTCCCTTCTTGAGAATAATGTTTACGTGCAGCGTCGGCATGCTTATCTACTTTATGATGAGCGGCTGTCTTCGGTCGGCCGGCGATGCGAAGACGCCGATGATTCTCGGCATCGCAATGAACGTGCTGAATCTCGTTCTCAACATAGTCCTTATTCGTGGTTTTGGCCCGATACCGTCATTTGGAACGGCGGGTTCGGCAATGGGAACTTGTATCGCGTCGGGTGCCGTCGGCATTTATTCGCTATATAAACTCTACAGCGGCACATGGGTTGTCGCCTTCCCTAAGACAGGTTACGCACCCGATTGGAAGGTCATCAAGAAGCTTTTTCAATTCGGATTACCGGCGGGAATTCAGGGGATCGCTATGAATGCGGGCGGTGTGCTGATGTATGGCTTCATGGGCTCGCTCGCCAACGGCAAGGCGACCCAGGCCGTTTATGCAGTGTGCTACAGCCAATTGTTTTTGCTTGTAACCTGGTCGTCCAACGCTCTTATGGGCGCATCGGCCGCAGTGGCAGGACAAAATATGGGGGCCGGACAGCCGGACCGGGCTTTTTCCGCTGTGAGGACGGCAGCCGCGTTCGGCGTCACCGGAGCGCTGGTTGTCGGGCTGTTTTTCTTTTTTCTGCCTCAACAATTGCTTGCAATTTTCGGCATAACGGACCCGGCTGTTGTGACTGTCGGCGTGCAGCTGCTTCGCGTATTGAGCGTTTCCGGTTTCTTTATCGCGGTCGCCCTGGCCTATACGGCGGCTTACAGGGAACCGGCGATACAAAAAGC
>JABFSB010000039.1 GCA_013140875.1 Acidobacteriota bacterium | reverse complement strand
ATTCACCGCGATATCAAACCTGAGAACGTGATGATACGCGAAGACGGGATCGTCAAGATACTCGATTTTGGCGTTGCAAAATTCGTTGAAAAGGCCTCGTTTGTCGACCAACTGAAGACGGACGATGCGCCGACCGCGATCAAATCGCCGACGCAGATGGGCGCGATCATCGGCACGCCGAACTACATGTCGCCGGAACAGGCCCGCGGTCGCGAGATCGACGGCCGCTCGGACATCTTTAGCCTTGGCGGCGTCCTTTACGAGATGCTGTCGGGGCAGCAGGCCTTTACCGGCGAGACGGCGATGGACACGATCGGTGCGATTCTGCATAAAGAGCCGCCCCCGCTGAGTGCGTCGGCCGATCTGCCGGACAGCGTTGAATCCCTGGTGGAGCGCATGATGCAGAAAGATCGCGACAAACGCTATCAAACCGCGAGCGAACTCCTCGCCGATATAAAAAGCGTTCGCCGGAATATCTCGACGCGGGACGATGACCTGCGCAATCCTACGATGTCGGGCCGCCAGGAATCTCGAACGCAGGTGATGGAGGTTGTGCGGACCGACGCCGTGCCATCGGTGTCGAGCGCCGAATATATAGTTCGCGGCGTGAGCAAAAACCGGCGCGGCTTATTACTGTTGTTGATACCATTTGCCGTCATCATTGCGGGATTCATTTATTTTGCGGCCCTAAAGACCAGGCCGGCGGTGCTGACCGACAAGGATACGATTTTGCTGGCCGACATCGAGAATTCGACCGGCGACGCGGTTTTCGACGGTGCTCTTAAACAAGGCCTCGCGGTCACGCTTGGACAGTCGCCGTTTTTGGATATCTTTCCCGACGCGCGAGTTCGTCAGACGCTTGTGCTGATGGAGCGGTCCGAGAATGAGCGGATAAACGAGCAGCTCGCACGCGAGATCTGTATGCGGCAGGGATTGAAGGCTTTTCTTACCGGCTCCATCGCGTCGCTCGGTACACATTACGTAATTACGCTCAAGGCCGTAAATGCGCAGACCGGCGAAGAGGTCGCCCGCGAGCAGAGTGAAGCCGACGGCAAGGAGAGCGTTCTGACCGCCCTTTCGCAGGCCGCAACAAAGCTGCGCAGCCATCTCGGCGAAAGCCTTAGCTCGATTCAAAAGTTCGACGCGCCCGTAGAGCAGGCGACGACCGGTTCGCTCGATGCGTTGAAAGCGTTCTCGCTCGGCCTCGAGCAGGCGAATTATGGAAATTATGTAAAGGCGATACCGTTTTATCAACGCTCGGTCGAACTCGATCCGCGATTTGCGCTCGGCTACCAGGCGCTCGCGCGGGAACAGCTTAATTCCGGCTACAACAGCGAGGCTATTCTTTCGGCAACAAAGGCCTACGAGCTGCGCGATCATGCAAGCGAGAACGAGAAGCTTTTTATCACGCTGATCTATCACCGCGTCGTTACAAACGATCTTGAAAAAGCCATCGAGGTCGGCGAAGTTTGGAAGAATACCTATCCAAGATTTTGGCGCCCGTATCATTCGCTTGCCGATCTTTATCTCGACGTGGGTGATTTTGCGGCGGCCGTCGAAAACGGGCGTGAGGCGTCCCGGCTCAATCCGAAAGTCGCGGCTACCTATTCAAACCTGGCCGGAGCTCTGATGTTTATGGGACGTTTTGACGAGGCCGAGCAAGTTTATCGGCAGGGTTTCGACAACGGCCTCGACGCTCCCGAATGGCACTGGTATCTCTACTGGATCGGATACTCCCGCGGCAATGCGGAGGCAATGCAGCAGCAGATCGACTGGATGGAGAACGCCAACTACGCTCGCTGGTCGTCCGTTATCCAGGCGCAAGCCGCCGCGCTCGGCGGCGAGTGGCGAAAATCAAAAGAGATCGAAAGCCGCGCCGTAAAGCTCTTTGGCGATCGCTCTATGAAAGGCCTGATCGCGTGGACATCAGTTCGATGGGCGCAAACCGCGGCGGCCTTCGGCGATTGTGCGAGTGCAAAAGAATATGCCGCCAAGACGCTCCAGAATTCACAAGATTCGACATATTCGGGCACGATTGCCGTCCTCGCTCAATGCGGCGATACGGCGCAATCCGAAGCAATCGCAAAACGCCTGACCCAGCTCTATCCGACCGACACGCGCCTTAATGGTATATGGCTTCCGCTCGGAAAAGCCGCCGCGAAATACGCGCGCGGCGACGCGGCCGGCGCGGTCGCGGACCTCAGTGCGGCTTCGCGATTCGAAGCAACCGGTGATTTTCAGATTCCATACCTGCGCGGACTTTGCTACCTGCGTCTCGGTCAGGGTGAAGCGGCCGCTGCCGAGTTTCGAAAAATAATCGACCGCCGCGGGCAAGGCGAAGTGCTGGTCGCCAGCGTCTATCCGCTTGCCCGCCTTGGCCTCGCTCGTGCCGCGGTGGCAACCGGCAAAATGGGCGAAGCGAAGAGACTTTATGAAGACTTCTTCACCCAATGGAAAAACGCCGATACCGATCTGCCCATCTTGGTCGAAGCAAGAAAGGAAGCAGCCAACTTAAAATAAAACCGTCGGCCGGGCCGGGAAAAATAATCTTATGAAACGCTGCCCGCAATGCGGACGAGAATACGACAACACGATGAGCTTCTGCCTCGACGACGGCAGCGAGCTGCTCTACGGCCCGGCTATGTCAGAACCGGGAGCGATAGCGACTGGGTTCCCGTCCGACGAGCCGCAGACCGCGATCCTTCACTCGACCGCTGCTCCGGGCGAGGCTCCGACACGTGCGCAGATACATACAACCGAACAGACCGCCGTCTTTCCGCGTGGAACGGAGGCAGAGCCTGGGGAATCTTTGGGTGGGCTGTCGGAAAGGCAGAGCCTTTCCGCTCACCGGGCGGCGAAGCCGCTGATTGCCGTGGTCGCGGCCTTGATTCTTCTTGTCGGTGGTTTCTTCGGCTACCGATATTTCTCAGCGTCTAGTTCCAAACAGATCAACTCCATCGCCGTTTTGCCGTTTGAGAATAAAAGCTCGGATGCTGATACGGATTATTTGTCCGACGGTTTGGCGGAATCGGTGATCTTTCGCTGACGCAGCTTCCCGATCCCAGGGTAAGCCCGACGATTTCGGTGATGCGTTACAAGGGGAAGGAGACTGATATTGCCAGGATCGCTAACGAGCTTGGCGTAGATGCGGTGATGACCGGACGCCTTACCAAACG
>JABFSB010000141.1 GCA_013140875.1 Acidobacteriota bacterium | reverse complement strand
GGTGTCGGTGTCGGCGTCGGTGTCGGAGTAGGCGTTGGAGTAGGGGTCGGTGTCGGAGTTGGCGTTGCAGCCGGCTGCGAAACCGCGTTGGTCGTATAGGTCTGATCACCGACCTCGTCGCCGGAATTATCGGCCTGAATGCCGGCTGCATAAAGTGTGACCGCTCCCACATTGGTGGTCGGCGCGGTCCAGTTAAAGGTCCATGTTGCACCGCCAGATTGGTTTTGATATGTCCCGGACGACGTGTGCTCAATGTAACTTCGGCCGGTCGTGCCCGCTATGATCTTGGTTGTAGCGTTAAGGTTCGCGAAGGTTCCGGCTTTTATGTTCGAGCCGTCAAGAGCGGTCAATTCAAATCCCCAGCGTCTTCGTGTCGTATCCGCCGTTACATGCCTCACCTGTATTTGATATGTTTGGCCTGGCGTGTAATTGGCGGGAGCGACGATCGAAAACTGGCCTCCGCCCGCGTTTGGGTCGTGGCAGGCGGTGCAGGTCTGTTCACCCGGAGCTCCTGAACGGGCGGCGGGAGGCCCTGAGACCGTAGCTTTGGTTGTGCTCACAAAACTCCGTCCAAACATGAACGAGAGTACCGTAAACCCGACAAATATCAATACAAGACCTACTTTTATCCTTTGCACACCCAATTTCATGACCTCATCCTCCCTTATTTGTTCCTGTGTATTCCAATCATTCCGCGGATTCAATCAGCGTCTGAATCCGTGTACATAACTCATGACGCCTCTGATCTGATCGGCATTCATACTGTCTTTGAAGGCGGGCATCTGGCCGCTTCCATTGGTAATCATCCGAATGCCTTTAGTGTCACTAACGGTACTTTTCGTCAGGTCGCCCGCATTTGTTTTTCGACCCTTGGCTGTTTGGCCCCGGCCGTCACCTCCGTGACAGCGGGCACACTGCGCAGCGTAGTCCGAGGCGCCATCAAGTCTTAGTTTCCCGGGTGTTTCCGGTGTTAGTTTTGCCATGCTTGTGTTCGGTGTGCCGGCAAAGACAACGACTAAAACCAGCAACAATGTTGCCGCAGCACCAAGAAGCTTGATTCGCGATAATTTAAGATTGTCCATAATGGTTTTCTCCTTGAATTTTTATTCCTTCTCAACTCTGGCCGTCTGAACCGGGCTTTGCTTTTCACTGTTCGGCTGTGGCGACAGTGACCTTATCCAGGAGACGATCTGCTGTTTTTCGAGTTCGCTAAGCTTGTTCCGGTAGGCAGGCATTTGCGTACTCCGTCCGACCGATTTGGGGTCGTTGATTATTTGCAAAATTAGTTCCGGCGTTAGCTGATCTTCCTCCCGCGTAGTGAGGCCGACGAGTTCGGGAAATTTCTTCGTGCCCTCGCCGTTTGCTCCGTGGCATTTTGCGCAATTCGTCGCGTAGGAAGCGGGAACCGAAGGTGGTGATTCGAACGAAACCGCCTGTATCGACACGTCCGAACTTTCGGACGAGGGTTCGAGTTTCGCCGGTGCTGGTTCGACATGCTGAATCTGCGGTTCAAAAGAAGACCCTCTGAACTCGGCTTCGTCAAACTCCTGTTTTGCCAATTGTTCGGAGATTCGACTATCACTTTTGTCTTGATAAATAGCGAAGGCCGTCAGGGCGCCGACGATCCCGAATCCCGCAAGAAATACCGCGGCGGTTGCAACCCTAAGCGATCCGGCTTTATTTTTTAGAAATAGTGGCAGCGCGATCAGCCCGCCGATGATTAGACCGGGAAATCCCACGGCAAGCATCGCGGCTATCGGACCGTCCGTATATTTCTGCATCTCGAACAGCCACAGGAACTGCGGCCCGGGACGGGGCAAATAAGTTGCGGTATCGGCTAACTGAGGGCCGAACGGCGCCGGATAAAAAGCTGAGAAAAACGAAAGAAAAAGAAAGACGAGCCCGATGGCAATTGCATTTCGGACAAATTGCTGTTTGGCCCAGGCCGTCATCTTATCGTGATCCCGGCCATCTTCCGCCTTCCCGAAAATAAACTCCCTTGCGATTACCGACAGCAAAATGAGCATCGGCACGATCCCGGCGTGAAGGCCGTAAAAGCGGGATAGTGTAAGGGTCGATATTCTCGTGCCGTTTATCAGCCAGGCGCTCAGCGTTTCGCCCATAATCGGCGTGTTGGCCGCAAGGCTCGACGCGATGTTTACGCCGTTGACAGCTCTTGCGTCCCAGGGCAACGCAAAGCCGGTGGCGGCGGCCGCGAGTACAAGAACCAGCATTGCCAAGCCAAATATCCAAGCCGTTCGGTTCGTAGCGTATGCCTTCCGCGCGATCATCTGCAGCAGGTGTGCGGCCAATACGATCGGCAGTAAAACGGATGAATGATAGTGGAGCGATCTGATCCACGAGCCGTCGCGGACGGCGAGTTCAATGAAGGCGACCGTCGTATAAGCGCTGCCCACGGCCGGCACGTAATGAAACGCCAGCAATATTCCCGTCGCTGCCTGAAGAAACAAAAGCAGGACGATCATGCCGCTGGTTGTGCGCGACCATGCCGAAAGGCCGCTCGCGGGCTCGTCCAACAGTCGATTAGCAATCGAAGGGAATTCGGTCTCACGCGACAACCAGTTTCCCAGACTAAATCGTTTTATTTTGAGATCATCCGCCATTGCTTTTTGTCGTCTATACCTTGATCTGCAGTTTTCCATTCTCTACGCGGCTTTCATATTCGGTAAGGTCCTTCGCCGCCGGACCGGTGAGCCGTTGGCCTTCGTCGCTAAAGAAGCTGTCGTGACATGGACACAAGAAGTTTTGAGAGTCGCCGTCCCAAACGATCGGGCATCCCTCGTGCGGACATATCGATGACAGCACTTTGTTGTCGTGCTTAGGCAAGACAAAAACCGAAACATTCTCAACCGTTTTGCTCCAGCCTGAACGGCACGTAACGGCAATAGTTTTTTCTACCGGCTCCTCACCGGCGATCTCGGCAACTTCACCGAGCGATTTCCAGCCCTCGTCAGCCGCTGCGGCGGCCTGAGGCTCCAGCGAGCGTTTGGCGGCGATCGTTAGAGTCGCGCCGACAACTCCGAGCATGCCAAGCGGCAAGACTGAAAGAAACGACCGCCGGTCCTTTCGCACAATTTCTTTTTCTTTTTTGCTCATGATTTTTGATTAGCGGGCGAGTGAGAGTTTGCCGCTTAGAATAGTAGTCCGGCGAAGGTCCAAAAA
>JABFSB010000026.1 GCA_013140875.1 Acidobacteriota bacterium | reverse complement strand
TCGGAGAAAGTAAGAAAAAATACGACCTTACGTACCAGTGGTCGACAAATATTGGCGAGATCGTATCTGGTCAGGGCACCACAGCGATCAAGATTAAATGGCCGGGCGGCAATTCATCTTTAGCGACCGTCGAGATAAAAGGCCTGCCGGAAGGTTGCCCGGCGTCGGCAAGTGAAACCACCTACTTGTGCGACGGTTTACCGATTCCAATCCTGATCGACGAATTCGGAAGAATGGCTAAGGCCGCGATTGAGAAGAGAATTAGTAGATTCTGGGCAGAACTAGCAAACAATCCAAACAGTCAGGGCTACATCATCAATTATAGTAGCGACAAGGAGATAGCTACCCGCGAACGGTTGCTCGTCAAAACTATCAACTTCCGAAACTTCGATCGGTCACGCATCACGCTCGTTCGTGGTGGCACGCACCCGACCGGCAAGGTTTTCACGAAGCTGTATAGAATTCCGCCGGGAGCCGACAATCCAAGACCGTGAGCACAAGATTCCGATATCTATTCCTACTTATACTTGTTGGTACAGCCTCCGTTGGCTTCGGGCAGGTTGTTGTTCCTTCTAAGTGCCCATCGATCGAGGTCACCGGGCCGGCCGGATTGACTCAAGCGGGCGAGAGAATGACATTTACAGCAGGTCCGTTTCCTGACAACGAAAACCTCGGTTACAAATGGGAGATTTCGGCCGGCACAATTATCGAAGGCCAGGGAAAGCCCGTGATAGTCGTTCAGACGACACGCGAGATGAACATGACCAATTTGACCGCAACGGTTGAATTAAGTGGTCTTCCGAACGGCTGCAAGAATTCCTCATCGAACGACGCAGCGATCGCTCCCGTTTGTGTCCTACCCATTACTCTTGACGAATGGGGATTCTTACCCGTTCGTGACGAAATGGCGCGGATCGATGTTGCCGGGATGGAGCTGCGAAATCGGCCGGAAAGTCATTTGCTTTTCATGATAGGGATTGGTGCAAAGGAAACTCAGCGATCTGCTCAGATTAGGGCCAATCGCATCAAAAGGCAGTTGGTTTCAAAAATGGGTTTTGCGGCGGAGCGGATACATTTTGTCTACTCCTCCGGTGAACGCCACTATACCCGTATCTATTTGGCACCAAAAGATGCCGTTGATTCGCTCACACAATCGGAAAACTATTAGCTATCAAACATCTCCGGCGGAAGAGAATACTAATCACTAAACGCTCCGATTTTTTGAGATCACGCGAGCGATCTGCAGGTTTTCCGTCTCGGACAAGTCGCTGATCACAAAAACGGACCGTTTGTCCGATTCGAATTCGGCGATCTGTAGTTGTTCGACGGGGAGCGAGACTATTTTGTTCGGGTCGTCCGGCAGGGCCGAGTCGGTTTTCAGGATAGAGATTAGTTTGTCTCCGTCGCGAAGGATCGTGTGCGAATATTTCTTGCCGTTGAACAGGCAGTTGTGTTTTTCGACGAATTCGAGATTGCCGGAAAAATTCTCTTTCAGGGCCGCGTATTCGTTATCGTTGACAACCTGTACCGCCGGATCTTTTCCGAATTTAACGCCGCAATATTTGTGGTTGCCGAGCGCATCGTGGAGCGCGGCCATAAGGCCGTTTTGACGCAGTATTTCTTCAAGCCCGGCCCGGGCCGGTTGCGTCGGGCCGAAAATTCCCGACTGGAAATAAACCGCTGATCCGATAAGGGCCGCGATCACTACGCCCGCAAACCCGAGAGCCGGAACAAAAGACCATCGAACGGATGATCCCGCCTGCTCGCGAATTTCGGAACGGAGCCTCGCGGCAAAAGCAGGATCGATAACAGCCGACTGCTTCACCGCCGTTTGCAGCCTCGACCGCAATTCGCGTCTTTCGGCCAAATCCGTGCGGCAATCAGCACACGCTTCCAGATGGCGAAGCAGCTCGTGATTGGTCTCGACAAGAAGCTCGCCGCTTAAATACGAATCCGCTATTTCTTCAAATTCTCTGCAATTCATAACACTTAATTTTTCGCCGCCAGCTTTCTGGATTTGATTCCATAATCGGACGCATAGGCCGCGAGTTCCCCTTTCAGCAATTTTCGTCCCCGGTGCAGACGCGACATGACCGTTCCCATCGGTATACCCAAAACCTGCGATACCTCCTTGTAAGAAAACTCCTCTACATCCGTCATCAACATCACGGTCCGGAATTGCTCGGGAATACGCGTTAAGGCTTCAAGAACGTCTTCGTCGGTCAACTCCTGCGGAATCGGCGGTTCGAAAGGTATCGTCGCCGCGATCTGCTCTTCCGGGTCTTCAAGTATCTTTAGGCGCGACAGCTTTCTAAGCCGTTTGCCGTTCGTGTGATACATGATCTTCATCAGCCAGGCACGGCAATTCGTTCCTTTCTCATAGCGATGAAACGACTTATAAGCCTGGACAAAGGTCTCTTGTGTGAGGTCTTCGGCGTCGCCGACATTTCGCGTAAGCCAAAGGGCCACCCGGTAAACGTCCTTCATCAACGGCAGGGCCTCCTGCTCGAAATCGTCGAAATTGTCCTGCTTAGGCCTAAAGAAACCAAACATAACTCAGTGTAATGATATCGAGCCTACCGCAGAATATTCCCGATGAGAAAAGAAAGTGGCGGGTTTCCGACCGCCCGCCGCCTTCTCTTGTGCCGTTTTTCTGCTAGGGAAGGACGGTGGCCGGTATCGTGGCCACTATGTTGCCCTCCGAAACATTGGTTCCGCCGCCGGTTGTCAAAGCTCCCGGTTCGCGAAATCCACCGTTGAACGGCGCAAGCACGTTTTCATTGAAAATATTACTGATCGATCCCGCGCTGATCGCAATCGCAAATCCGTATCGGGATATGTGATTGTTATAAATGTTGTCGCCGCGCGGCCCCTCGGTTCCCGAATTCGGTGCCGGGTTATAGCAGATGCCGAGAAGATTATTTGCCGGATTGCCGCCGCCCGTGATCACATTTTCGAAAATTCGATTGCCCGTCGAGGCTCCGCCGCGTACGAAAATACCCAGGTTGACCGAAGAGATCGTATTACTTTCAACGAACGCACCGCGAGTTTGCAGCAGCAGGACACCGATCTCGGTCGGGCCATTGTTCGGGGCCAGTCCGCGGCCGACTATCTGCAGATTCCTGACGCGCACGTTCACCGAGTTGGCTGCGTTTACGTTTATGTTGAATCCGCTGACCTTCCCG
>JABFSB010000202.1 GCA_013140875.1 Acidobacteriota bacterium | reverse complement strand
GAAGGTAATTTCGGACTCAGGCCTTTTGTTTACAAGATGCGGCTTGAAGACCCGCTCACGCTTCGGTACGGCGAGGACCGATCCGGTACTTATCCTGTGAGCTTCTTCGTACGCGAAGGCTCATACACGGTTCTGGGGTTGTTTTCCAGCGATCTCCACTTTTTCGGCGTATCGGCCGAGGGCCGACCGGACGCTCCGCGATTGAGTCTTCTCGGCAGCGACGAACTCGGCCGTGATCGTTTCTCGCGGCTTGTGTATGCGATCAGGTTCTCGCTGATCGTCGCTCCGCTGGGCACGTTATTAGCTGCCTTTCTCGGAGTTCTGATCGGAATCGTCAGCGGTTACGCTCCGCGGCTTGTCGATAATCTTCTTATGGGCACCGCCGACACGATGCTTTCGCTGCCGACGCTCATTCTGATACTGGCGGCTCGGGCCGCGTTTCCGCTTGAATTGCCGCCGGTCCGCGCGGCGTTTCTGCTGATAATGATCTTCGGGTTGACGGGCTGGGCCGAGATCGCCAGGCTGGCCCGAGGGTTGGTCGTTTCGGTTCGAGCCCGGGAATTCGTTCTCGCCGCAAAGGCCGGCGGCCTCACGGGACACCGAATTCTGTTTCGGCACATTTTACCTAATATCGCCGCCCCGCTGATAACGCAGGCGACGCTGATGCTGCCGGCTTTCATGCTTTACGAAGTTGCACTGTCTTTTTTGGGCGTCGGGCTGCAAGACCCGGAGGCGAGCCTCGGAAATATGCTGACGGCCGCGTCCGATCTGACCCGGCTTCAAGCCAGTCCGATACTGATCCTTTCACCGGCGATAGCGATCTTTCTATTTGTGTTCGCGGTTCGACTCGCAAACCGGTCCGAAATACATTCGGATTAGGGGATTTACGAACTTCGCGATAGATTATTTATGCAGGCGAAATAATTCTGCGAAGCGGGCATGGTCCGATGGCGGATCGTGCCCTTATGTATTGATTATTTGCGAAACTGAGATCGTGAGTTCAACAAACACGGGCGGATTTAGAGATTGGTTGATGCACGGCGTCCAAGAGACCGACGCCGACGGCTCCGGGCAGCCACGCCACGTACAACATCGCTGGTGGCAGGTAATGTGCCTGACCGGCGTCGATTACTTTTCCACTCTCGGGTATCAGCCTGGCATCGCCTTCGTTGCAGCCGGTGTCCTTTCGCCGATCGCAACCCTGATCCTCGTACTCCTTACCTTGTTCGGAGCCCTCCCGATCTACGGCCGCGTAGCCGCTGAAAGCCCGCACGGACAAGGCTCGATCTCGATGCTCGAATCGCTGCTGTCGCGGTGGAAGGGAAAATTATTCGTCCTCGCTCTGCTCGGCTTCGCGGCGACCGACTACGTTATTACGATCACGCTGTCCGCGGCCGATGCGACCGAGCACATAATCCACAACCCGTTTATCGAGGAACATTTCAAGTTTCTCGACCATCCGATCGGCGTCACCCTTTTGCTTATCACGGTCCTGGCGGCGGTCTTTTTGAAGGGATTCAAAGAGGCGATCGGAATCGCGGTTTTTCTGGTTACGATCTACCTTACGCTCAATCTCATCGTAATAGCGGTCGGTATCTACGAGATTGCTCTTCACCCGTCACTTTTCTCTGAATGGAGGGCCGCATTGTGGGTCACCACCACTACATCAGGGATAGAACCGCGCGGCATCTTGATGGTCCTCGGTCTTTCTTTGCTGGTATTTCCTAAACTCGCACTGGGGCTTTCGGGTTTCGAGACCGGCGTGGCGGTCATGCCTTTGGTCGAGAACCCGAATCGAATAGAAAAGACCCGAAAAATGCTGCGTACCGCAGCACTTTTAATGAGCTTTTTCCTGATCTGCAGCAGCTTTGTCACAACGCTGTTGATCCCGGCGGCCGAGTTCCAGGAAGGCGGAAAAGCACAGGGACGAGCTCTTGCGTTCATCGCTCACCAATATCTCGGTGAATCGTTTGGAACGGCGTACGATATAAGCACCATTCTGATCCTTTGGTTTGCCGGAGCATCGGCGATGGCCGGTTTGTTGAATATCGTGCCGCGCTATCTTCCGCGTTACGGCATGGCGCCGAATTGGGCACGGGCAACTCGTCCGCTCGTAATAGTTTTCGCGCTTATCTGTTTTGCGATCACGCTGATCTTCAGTGCCGATGTCGAAGCTCAGGGCGGTGCCTACGCAACCGGCGTTCTGGTCCTGATGAGCTCGGCGGCGATCGCGGTAACGATTTCTTCCTGGCGGCGTGAGCAGTCGACAAAATGGGCCTTTCTAATAATCTCGCTGGTCTTTGCTTACACGACCATAACGAATATTATCGAGCGGCCCGACGGCATAAAGATCGCGGCGATCTTTATTTTCGGTATCGTCCTGGCTTCGTTTATATCGAGGGCGATGAGAACTACTGAGATCCGGATAGCGAAGATCGAATATGACGAGACAGCCCAGCGGTTCATTACTGAATTTGCCGAAGGCGAGATCAGAATCGTGACCAATCGGCGTGAAGACGGACACATCGAGGAATACAGATTTAAAGAGCACGAAAAGCGGATCGACAACCACATTCCGTCGTCAGACCCGATACTTTTCTACGAGATCGACGTTTCCGATGCTTCGGAATTCACCGGTCAAATCAGAATCTCCGGCGTCGATATCGGCGGATACAGGATACTTCGCACTCACGCTCCGGCGGTACCCAACGCCATCGCCGCATTATTGCTGAATCTAAGAGACAAGACCGGCAAGATTCCGCATGTCTATTTCGGCTGGAGCGAGGGCAATCCCATTCAGTACCTGATCCGCTATCTTCTTTTTGGCGAGGGAGATACGGCACCGGTCACCCGCGAGATCCTGCGCCAGGCCGAACCCGATCCCGAACTTCGGCCGAGCGTTCACGTCGGCGGATAAATCTTGACTGTATTCGTTCGGTTTTAACTGTTCGCCTTTTCGTTCAGCGGTACTGCCTGCTTTGAGCCGGACCGGCTACGCTTCTGTGGCTTGATAGTCGAGAATCCCGAATGCCTTGCCGAGTCGAAGATGTGCGGCAGCGGCTCTGACGGCTTTCGGATGGGATTGTTGGGTTGAATTCGGTTATTTTGCCGGCTATTTTGTGCGGGAATCATTCTTATCTCCTTCGTCTCCTAATCGGACATTTGTCCGAGTTCTTGGCATGGATGACTGATACCTGGGAC
>JABFSB010000444.1 GCA_013140875.1 Acidobacteriota bacterium | reverse complement strand
TCGCCCACCAGCCCATAACCAAATTGACGAACCAGCCGATCGGGTTATTGTAAAAAAACTTGGCCCGCACGGGAAAATAGAGTTCGATCGGCCGTTCGGTCCGCCGAAAAAGCACGCTCGAAACCGTGTACATATCGAAAAAAGAACGGTGATTGGCAACAAGGATAACGGGCCGTTCAGGGTTCGTTTTCTCAAAGTTCGAGATACCCCGGACGTTCATCAGGTTGTAGGTTGCAAGATAGATCCAGAGCGAACCGAGGTGCCGCTGACAAAAACTCCAAAACCTTTTCCACGCTCCGCGATTCATCGCTCGCGCCAGCCGGAAACCAAGCTTTTCCGTCAGCCCGAGAACGGATATCTCTTCTTTTGTCGGTGCGGTTTCGAGCGGGTGGTCGATTTGACCTTGTGAGGCTACCGCGGACGGCTTGATTTCGTGCATACCCTGGATTCAATCTTAACATTCGCAATCGGACCAGCCGAACGGTCGGAACGGGAAATTTATGGACATTGCAACTATTTTTCTATAATATATGAGCATTAGGGCCGGATCGGCACCAGCACCGCAGACAATCGAATCCGAATATTATGTTTCAAGCTGTCGCTCGTTTCATTGCTTCTCTTAATTTGTCCGCTCGTTATTATTTACAAAGTTCCCAAGGAGAATTTCCAATGTTCAAGAGGTCCATTTGTCCGCTCTTCCTGTTTTTGATCTTATCGCTTGTTGCGGCCGGCACGGTCACGGCAAAGGGTTCCGGCGACGGAGTCTGGCGGGAGATCAACGACACATCGTCGGCACTTCGCTCGGCCGAGCGAACGGTCGTCCCCGACCATTACCGTACGTTCAACCTGAACCAGACACTGATGAAAACGATTCTCGAATCGGCACCGGCCGAATTCAGGGACCAGTACGGGATGTCCAATACGATCGTTAGCTTGCCGATGCCGGATGGTACCTTCGAGCGGTTCAGAATAGAGCAGTCACTTGTGGTCGAACCGGGCCTGGTTGAGAAGTTTCCCGAACTTGCGGCAACTTACCGCGGCCAGGGCATCGATGATCCGACCGCGACGGTAAGACTTGATTTCATGCCCAGCGGCTTCCACTCGATGATCCTCTCGACGCGTGGAACATTTATGGTCGATCCGTACGCGAAAAACGATTCCGCCAACTATATCAGCTATCTGAAGAGCGATGTTCAAAAAACTTCAGATTTCTCCTGCGATACCGACCGCGAGAACGCCGTTTCAGGGATGACCAAAGCGTCAAAGGCCGATTTCAAGCCTTTCGTCCCTCAAGCCGTGTTTGCCCCGAGCGTAACGTCGGGCACCCAGCTTCGCACATACAGACTGGCACTTGCGGCGACAAACGAGTACGCCATGACGGTCGGCGGCAATACGATCGCCGGAACGCTCGCGGCCCAAGCTACGGTTATGACGCGTGTCAACGGGATTTACGAACGCGATCTTGCAATTCGAATGGTCGTCGTCGCCAATAACAATCTTATCGTTTACGCGGGCGACCAAATGTGCGGCGGCGTAGCATGTACCGGTGCCAATGATCCGTATACGAACAGTAGCGGCACGACGATGTTGACCGAGAATCAGAACAACGTCAATACGGTGATCGGAACGGCCAACTACGACATCGGCCACGTTTTCAGCACCGGCGGCGGCGGCGTTGCCGGAGTTGGCGTTCCTTGCGGCACGAGCAAGGCAAGAGGAGTCACCGGTCTCGGGAATCCCGTTGGAGATCCTTTCGCCATCGACTACGTGGCTCATGAAATGGGCCATCAGTGGGGCGGCAATCACACATTTAACGGCGGATCGGGCTCCTGCGGTTCTGGTGGTCAACGAAGTCCCACGAGCGCCTATGAGCCGGGCAGCGGCGTTACGATCATGGCCTACGCGGGCATTTGCGGTGCTCAGGACCTTGCCGGCAACAGTATCGATTCCTTTCACGTCAGAAGCCTTGAAGAGATTGTTGCATACAGCCAGACGGGTACGGGAAACACCTGTGCCGCAACCACCGCGACCGGCAATACTCCGCCGGTCGTAACCGCCACGGGAGGAACGACTTTCAATATACCTCGGCTAACACCATTCACGTTGGCGGCGACGGCGACTGACGCAAACGGCGACACGGTTACTTATGACTGGCAGGAGTACGACCTCGGCCCCGTTACGACGGCCGTTCCGAACACCGATTCTGACGGAAGCGCCCGGCCGATATTCCGTCCGTATTCACCGAGTTCGAACGGCGCTCGCACGTATCCGAGCAACCAGTTCATCCTGAATAACGCCAACACCCCGCCGAATACGACCGGCGGATTTTTGACCGGCGAACTTCTTCCGGCTATCGCCCGAACGATGAATTTTCAGGTCATCGCCCGTGACAATCGTGCAAACGGCGGAGGCATAAACACAGCTACGGTAAGCGTCGTTGTCGCCGGTACCGGCCCGTTTGCGGTAACGGGCCCTGCCACCGGAACGACGTGGTTTCTGAATTCAAATCCGGTCGTGACGTGGAACACCGGCGGTTCCGAATCGGCCCCGATCAACGCGACAAATGTCCGTATCCTGCTTTCGACGGACGGCGGAGTAACCTTCCCGACCACTCTTCTGGCCAGTACGCCGAATGACGGTTCGGAAGCGGTCGTATCGCCGAACCTTAATTCGAGTACCGCCCGCATTAGAATAGAACCAATTGGCGGTATATTTTTCGACGTGAGCGACAGCTTCACGATTTCCAGCCAGACGGCCTCAAACGGCGATCTTGGCGGCCGCATTACGACGGCAGCCGGCCGCGGCGTCGGACGTGTCTATGTTTCAATTACCGGCGGCACACTTCCCGGCCCGATCCTGGCCTTGACCAACTCGTTCGGATATTTCAACTTCCCGGGCCTTTCGTTGAATCAGACTTACACGATTACCCCGCGTCCGCGAAAAGGAACGACGTTTACCCCGACAAACATCGTCCGCAGCCACACAGCGGCCGCGACGGATGTGAACTTTACCGCCAATTGAGCCGATCAATCATCATTCGAAGAGGCCGTCTGAAAAAGGCGGCCTCCTTTCCTATTGCAGAAGCCCGCGCGTAAGCAAGGGCGTAATGGGTGTGTTGAGCATTACGCCCTTGCTTACGCGCGGGCTTCAGCACTCCGAATCGGATCACAAATCGACTACTATCGGCGGCTGCGTCGGATTATATTGCTC
>JABFSB010000540.1 GCA_013140875.1 Acidobacteriota bacterium | reverse complement strand
GAGGTAGATATCATTATGAAATTCAAAAATACTTTTAGTTCAAAATTACTTATCACAACCACTTTTGTCCTCGCGGTCGCATTTGCCTTTTCAGCGGCAGCAATAACTTCTTACGCTCAAGGGTCCGTGCGGGTCAACGACCGCCAGGTCGGGAATATCATTCGAAATATCGAGCGCCGAAGCGACAATTTTAGGAAAAGTTTCGATGTCGCGCTGGATCGCAGCCGGCTGGACGGCACATACACGGAAGACAACGTTAACGAATACGTCAAGTCCTTTGAGGATGCGACAAACAATCTTCGCTCGCGCTTTAACGGAAAGACCGCCATCGCATCCGACGTTGATAAAGTGCTTAACCGCGCCGCAATGATCGATCAGTTCATGCGGACAAATCTCAAGCAGCCCCGAGTTCAAGGAGACTGGACACTCCTCAAGAGCGATCTCCAACAATTGGCGAATGCGTACAGCGTAGCCTTCAATCTTAACGGAAGAGTGCTGCCGCCGTCCGTCGTCGCCGGGCAGGTTCCGTATCGCGTCAGCGACGCGCGGGTCCAGACATTGCTCAACCGTATAGAAACGCGCAGCGACACCTTTCGCATGAGTTTTGATCGGGCAATGGATCGCAGTCGTTTCAATGAATCGGGCCGCGAAGAAAACATTAACGAATTTGTGAAGGACTACGAAAATCTGACGGACATGCTGAGGAGAAAATTCGACGATCGGACTTCTCTGGATGTTGACGTTTCGAACGTTCTGGTCCGGGCCGCCCGGATCGACGACTTCATGAAGCGAAATTTACGCGGCGAAAGTATTGCCCAACGCGACTGGAGAAATCTGCGGGCCGACCTGAATTTGCTTTCAAACTATTACAGCCTTGGGTTCAATCTCGACAATCGACGCAACATGCCTCCGTACACAGCGGTTTTTGACCAGGGATTGACGAATGCCGACGCGCGTTTCACTGGAACTTATCGTTTGAACATGGTTCAGAGCGATAGCGCCCGTACGATTGCGGGACGTGCGACAAGCAGTTTGAACCAAAACGTGCGGAATCGCATATTCAACAACCTGGTCAGGCGTCTGGAATCGCCGGAAATGCTTGCCGTCGAACGAAATGGAATGCGGGTGATGCTTGCGTCGAGCCGTTCGCCGCAAATGACGCTCGATGTCGACGGGCAACTCCATTCGGAGCGCTATCCGAACGGCAGGACTTCAAATGTGCGGACCACTTTGGTCGGTGACACGCTGACGGTAGTATCCAACGGCGACCGTGCGAACGATTTTACGGCTGTTTTTACTCCGCTGGACAACGGCCGCAGATTGCTGGTGACCAGAAGCGTTTACGCCGAGCAGTTGAATCAGCCGGTAACGGTCAGAAGCTATTATGACCGGACGGACGTGACGGCCCGGTTCAATATATACAACAACAGCAGCGTCGGCGGATCGACCGGCATCGGGTCGAACGGCACTTTCTTTGTACCGGCCGACATGACGCTGATCGCCTCGCTCAACCGCGACCTTTCAACCAAAACCGCCCGCGACGGCGACCGCTTCACCATGACGGTTCGCAGCCCGTCACAATATTCAGGAGCGGTAATCGAGGGTTATGTCTCAAATCCGAATCGCTCTGGCAGAATCACCGGACGCTCTGAAGTAACGCTGAATTACGAAACGATCCGCTTGAACAATCAAACCTACCGCTTCGCGGGAATCACTGAAAATGTGCGAACCGTGTCCGGTGAGACCGTTCGAATCGATAATGAAGGAGCGGTCAGAAGCGGCGACAATCAAACCAACCGAACGATCGGCCGAACGGCGATCGGTGCCGGAATCGGTGCATTGCTCGGTGCGATCATCAGCGGCGGTGACGGAGCAGCAGTCGGCGCGGCCGTAGGCGCGGGAACCGGCGTCGGATCGGTATATATTCAGGGACGCGACGATCTCGAGCTTATGACCGGTGCCGAGTTCACTATCCGCTCGAGCGGCCCGAACTCCTAGAATAACAATTGCCCCACGCGATATGCCGCTTCGAAAGGTCTGAAAACGATCTTGCGAAGCGGCATTTCCTCAAATCGAAGCGGAATAGAAGCGTGGGCCTAGTCTGTGCTCCGTTCGGATTCGCTCGGCTCGCTCTTTGGCGGAGGAGCATCCGCCATTTTCTTAATACTGTGATCGACCTCGGTAACCAACTCTTCGTAGACGCTGTCGGAGATCAGGCCGCTGCTAAGCATCGTGGTAAGGGCCGAACGTTGGGCGTTTAAGCCTTCGCGGACGGCGTCTTCGCGCTCTTCGTGCTGGAGTTCGGGATGTTCTTTCAACAATTCGTTCTGAGCGGCAAGTGCAATCTCGACCTGATTTCGCAGTTCGGGCTGGTACCGTTGCCAGATTGTGAGCGAAAAGAGGTTCGCCTGAAACATTTCTTCGATGCGATGCAGAGCGGCCTGTGCCGCGATGAGGCGGCCGTGGCGCCGTTCGTATTCCAGTTCGAGTTCGGGCGCTACGCCGAGGCCAAGACGCTTCATTAGAAATTGCATCGTTGTCCCCTGTGCAAGCAGCGTAAAGAGAACCACGCCGAAGGTCATCACGCGGACCTTTTCCCTCTCCGCCAGCGCAATCGGAAGGCTCAAAGCCAGGGCAAGAGAAATCGCTCCGCGCAAGCCGCCCCAAAATAGAACATGACGAAACGCGAACGGGATCGTGTTCACCGAACGCAGGTTGGTAATGGCCGTAATTCCGTATACGACTAACGCCCGGCTTAGAATAACCGCCCCGAGAGCGACGCCGATCGGGATGATATTCGCGCCGATTTCCCGCAGGTTCACCTCCAAACCTATCAGCAGAAACACGAGCGAATTCGCCACAAACGCTAGGAATTCCCAGAAATTGAAGAGAACGATCCGCGTAGTAGGCGACATTCCCTTCAAACCGACATTTCCGGTTATTATTCCCGCCGCTACGACCGCAAGAACGCCGGAAACGTGAAATCTCTCGGCGGCCAGGTAAGCGCCGAACGCCAGAACGGTCGTGAGCATCGTTTCGATCAAATAATCATCGACGCGTGCGATTACCTGTGAGATTACCCATCCCAGCCCGACCCCAATCAGCAAACCGCCCGCCGAGACCCTGACAAAGTCGACAACGGCGGTGAGAACATCGAACGACTGGCCCGTTTCATTCGAGCCGCTAAAACCCGCGGTCAAAGCTAACGCGACAAG
>JABFSB010000291.1 GCA_013140875.1 Acidobacteriota bacterium | reverse complement strand
GTCCATTTGAGAGCGTATTTTTTTGCACCGTCCTCGACGTTGATCACCCCGTTGCGGGTTTCGACGACTTCCAACGTGGTTGTTTCCGTGTCCGGTTTTAGCGGGGTGAGCCTTACTTTGATCTCTTCTTTTCGAACGATCGGACTTTCCCAGCCGGTCGGCGTCTTGTACTTGCCTTCGGCGTTGAATGTTTCCAGATAGAGGTCTTGAACGTCGGGGCCTACGTTGGTGGCACCCCAGGCGAAATGCTCGTTGTGACCGAGGACAATGCCCGGAACGCCGGGAAAAGTGACGCCGGCTACACGCATCGACGGCGTTGCGAGATGCGCCATGTACCAAATGCCGGGAGCGGTCGCGGCCAGATGCGGATCGTTCGCGAGTAAGGGTTTTCCATCGGCGGTAAGCTTGCCGGAGATAACCCAGTTGTTGCTGGCGGCGAGGTCTTCGGCATAAAGGCCGATCTCGGCGAGCGAACGGTCGCGTGTTGCCATTTGCTGGCTAGCAGTAGCGAGAAGCTGCGGGCTTAAATGCGTGCCTACATGCGGAAGCGCGCGCGTAAGCGAGGGCTTAATGCTCAACGTTCGATTACGCCCTTGCTCACGCGCGGGCTTCGGCATTTGTTGGGCGGACGTACGGAAGTCGGTCAATGCCGCTCCCGTTTCTGCCTTGTTATTGCCGAGTTGGATGTTACGCCCTTGCTTACGCGCGGGCTTCTGCATTTGGGCTCTCGGCTCGATGACGGGTGCGTCTTTGCCGAAAAGAACAACATCGTAGGGCGTGACCTGATTAGTTAGGTCCCTGAATTTATCTGGCGGAAGTGCGGCCATCGCGGCGGCGCGTTGGAGGTCTTGATACCAGGTCGAGCTTAACGCTTCGGCCAAGATCTTTCCGACTACGATCGTATCGACGGCTTTCCATTCGCGTGGCGAGTATTGGAGGATCTTAAATTCGACCGGCATCGTCTCGGGGGTTAGCGTTGCAATGTAAGCATTGACGCCGGCCGCATATCGATCCAGCGCCGAGCGCATCTCTGGCGCCAGCGTTTTTAGGTTTTCTTCCGCGATCACGGCAAAACCGTACCGCCGCCAGATCTTGTCGTCTTCGAGCGCGGCCCGGCCAAAGATCTCCGCCGTTTCCCCGCGGGCACGCCGCCGCAGGATGTCCATCTGCCAAAGACGGTCACTGGCGGTCACAAAACCTTGTACGAAATAAAGATCTTCGTCGTTTTTTGCATCGATATAAGGAATCGCCCGGGCATCTCGCCGGACGAGGACGGAAGCCTTGAGGTCCGGCAGATCGCTCGCTTTTTGCGGAGCTTGTGCGACAGTCGTACCGGCGATCAGGACGAACAATGCGAGGCGGCCGAATAGCCGCTGGATTAGGGTCAACATATTGGAAAGATAGACCAAACTAGTGGTTTCCGGCAACCTGTTGGGGTTTCCAACCGCTTTTCTGAGAAAGTTTTTCCGGTAATAGTGACAGCGAATATTGAATACCGAAACTTTTTCGCCAGGCGCTCCTAGCTTTCCGTTTGCGAAATACATCGGTTACACTTTTCGGGCAGAGTATCGAATGGAGTTTGAAGATGAAGATTTGCGTGCTGTTCGCAGCCTGTGTGATTGTGGCTTTTTCGGCCTGTAGCGGTTCGACAGCGACCAACACCGGGCCGGCCAATACGACGGTGACAGTGGTCACACCCGATCCGAATGCGGCGCCTCCACCGGAAACGATGGCCGCGGGAAAGAAGCTTTATGCGTCCAACTGCGCCGTTTGTCATAGAGAGACCGGCACCGGCGGAAAGGTGGAGGTATTAGGTAAAAAGCTGAATCCGGACGATCTGACTTCCCACAAGATAAGAGCGATGGCCGACGATAAAATTTACGGTTACATCTATAAGGGTATCGAAGACGAAGGAATGCCGTCGTTTAAGGATAAATTAGCCGAAGCGGAGATTCGCGAGATCGTGCGTTATGTGCGGGTCGAGCTGCAGAAGATACCGGAGGCAGACCTTTTCAAAACCACTCCGAAATAAGCGGCGTTTGCAATCGCAATCGACGCAAACTAAAATCATCTTTAGGCACCCGTAGCTCAGCTGGATAGAGTATCTGACTTCGAATCAGAGGGTCGCAAGTTCGAATCTTGCCGGGTGTACCAATTCTCTTTTTACAATCCCCGAAAAACAAAACTCATTTCTGATTGCTACACGAGCGTGCCGAGCTTTAGTCAATTTCCTGCTGCCTTCTTATTCTCTTTATTCTTCTTATTCCTCCCGTTCCGTGGTTAAAGAATTGCTGACCACAGAAGAGGAGGAATAGGAAGAATGAAAGATAAAAAGAAAAACAAAGCGCAAGAATCAAGAATTAGCGCAATTTAATTTGGTCAAGATAGGTCTTTCCTTATTCTCCATTTCCGTGCAATAATTCGGCAGTTATTTTTTTCGAAGTGAATGTCGACGCCCTATGCAAGCGCCCACGAAACTGAGGGTAGAGAGTCTGGCTCGAGAATGCTCCGAGTTGTCGCCGGACTTGAGGTATGCGCGCCTCGATGAGGAATGCGGCGGTGACGAAGATTTTCGAACAGAGGTCGAATCAACGATCCGCAAGCTGCTGGAATCGCAGAAGACCGACATCCTTTCAAATGATTACGAAAAGGCCATTCCAGTCCATTATCGGCTGGTCGAACTTCTCGGCCGCGGCGGCATGGCGGAAGTTTTCCGGGCCAAAGACGCACGCCTTGACCGCAGCGTAGCGATCAAATTCCTAAACAGCGAATTCCGTAAAGACCCTGAACGCATGCGGCGCTTCAATCAGGAAGCCCGCGCCGTTTCGGCCCTTAATCATCCGAACATAATCGTAATTCACGATGTCGGCGAGAACGAGGGAATTCAATTCATCGTCACCGAATTTGTCGACGGCGAAACTCTAACCGCCCGGATCAATCGAGGTTCGATGACGCTGAACGAGTCGGTTGAGATTGCGATCCAGATCGCGTCCGCCCTGGCCGCGTCGCACAAGGCGGGAATCGTCCACCGCGACATCAAACCCGACAACGTGATGATCCGACGTGACGGAGTAGTGAAAGTCCTGGACTTCGGACTTGCGAAGGAATCGATCGATCCTGCATTAAGTGCCGTCGATGCGAACGCCGCTACGCTGGATAAAGCCCTGACCTCGCCGGGATTGATCTTGGGTACGCCGCAGTACATGTCGCCGGAAC
>JABFSB010000538.1 GCA_013140875.1 Acidobacteriota bacterium | reverse complement strand
CCATATTCCGCCGTCGCAACCGTTTCCGGGCCGGACTCAACGTAATAGCCGTGAACGAAATAAACATACGAGCCAGCGGCTATTCCCTCAAAAAGCGGCGAAGCGAGCCGGTCGATTGTATTCCAGCCGATCTGCGGAACCTTTAATTCGCCGGCCGAAAATTTACGGACTTGAAGCGGAATTACGCCAAGGCATCGGGCATCGTTCTCTTCGGTCGCGGTGCACAGCAGCTGCATCCCTAAACAGATGCCGAGAAAGGGCTGACGGAGCGAACCGATCACCTCGTCCAGTCCCGTCGATCTCAGATACGCCATTGCGGAAGAAGCTTCGCCGACGCCCGGAAAGATGATCTTGTCCGCGGCTTTTAGTTCCGCGTGGTCATCCGTGATTACCGAATCGACACCAAGGCGGCAAAGGGCATTAGTGACCGACGCCGTATTGCCGGCGTTGTATTTTACGATCGCGATCTTCACAAAACTCCTTTTGTGGTCGGCAATTGGCCGCCCGACCGGCGGACCGCCATCTTCACGGCTTTTGCGAACGCCTTAAAGATCGCCTCGATCTTGTGATGTTCGATCGTCCCTTCGGCCTTTATATTCAGGTTGCATTTGGCGTGATCAGTAAATGATTTAAAGAAATGAAAAAACATCTCGGTCGGCATTTCGCCGATCATTTCGCGCCTGAATTCTGTTTCCCAAACGATCCAGTTGCGTCCGCCGAAGTCGATCGCGACCTGAGCAAGACAATCATCCATCGGCAGGCAGAAACCGTAACGCTCAAGCCCACGTTTGTCGGCGAGGGCGAGGTTAAACGCTTCGCCGAGCGTGATGGCCACGTCTTCGATCGTGTGATGTTCGTCTACTTTCAGGTCGCCTTCGGCGTGAATGGCCAAATCTATTTTTCCATGCCTGGCGATCTGCTCCAGCATGTGATCGAAGAACGAAATGCCCGTTGCAATTTCTGCATTGCCGGTCCCGTCAAGGTTCAGATCGACCCCAACGCTGGTTTCGGCGGTCGTTCGGCGGTGCGACACTTTGCGATCGGGATTGCGAACGATTTCGAAGACCTCTTTCCAACCGCCGACTGAGAACGCGTCTTCGACTTCGTCGACGGGAAACGCGGGATTGCGGATATAAATCGCTTTTGTACCTAAATTTTTTGCAAGCTCGATATCGGTCGGCCGGTCGCCGATCACAAAAGAGTTTGCAAGATCGAATCGCCCGGTCATATATTTACCGAGCATTCCGGTTCGAGGCTTTCGTGTAGGCAAATTCTCTTTCGCAAAACTGCGGTCGATAAAAATATCGGCAAACTCGACCCCTTCGCCGGACAGTGTTTCGAGCATTAGATTCTGCACTGGCAAGAAGTCGCTTTCGGGAAAAACGTCGGTACCGAGTCCGTCCTGATTCGTGACCATGACGAGCACAAAATCGGTCTCGCTTACGATCCGTGCAAGATTTGTGATCGCACCGGGAAGGAAGCGGAGTTTCTCAAAACTGTCGACCTGATGATCTTCGGGCTCGCGAATTATAGTGCCGTCGCGGTCGATGAATAAAACTCTTTGCATAATTCGTTTAACCAACTCATCCTTCATCTTTCAAAGCATTCAATAGCATTTGATTTTCTTCAGGCGTTCCGATCGTTATCCGAAGACATCCGCCGCAAAGCTCTACATTGTTTCGGTTTCGCACGACGACCTTCTTGTCGATCAGAGATTGGTAAATCTTGTTTGTTTCGGCTACTTTCGCCAATACAAAATTGGCGTCGGAAGGATAGACTTTTTCGACGATATTCAGGTTCGACAGGGCGCTGACGAGACGGGCTCGTTCCTTTAGAGCTTCGGCAACCCACGCGGTGATTTGCGGTCTTTTATTGAGTGCGTTCAACAGGGCACACTGTGCGATGCCGCTAACGTTGTACGGCGGCTTAACACGGCTCATAAGGTCGATAATTTCAATACTTGCGAACGCCAGGCCGACCCGCAAACCGGCCATTCCCCAGGCTTTTGAAAATGTTTGAAGCACGACGATATTCGGCAATTTCTGGAATTCTTCGATGAAAGACGGTCCGGCCGCAAAGTCGATATAAGCCTCATCGACGATCACGATTCCTTCAAACTCTTTCGCGATCTCGATCACCGATTCGCGGCACATCAAATTTCCGGTCGGGTTGTTAGGCGAGCAAATGAATATCAATTTTGTGCTTGGCGTGACGGCTTGCTTCACCGATTCGACGTCGAGTTGAAAATCATCCGTAAGTAAAACTTTTATATCCTCGATATTGTTGATCGCTGCTGCAACGCCGTACATTCCGTATGTCGGCGGGCATGTGATCACCGTGTCACGGCCCGGTTCGCAAAATATGCGGATGAGTAGGTCGATCGCTTCGTCGCTGCCGTTGCCGACGAAGATACGGTCCGGCGAAATGCCTTTGATTTCAGCCACACGCCTTTTAAGCTCGCCTTGAAGAGGATCGGGGTAGCGGTTATAACCGTTGCCGGCGGGTGACCCGAATGCGTTTTCGTTGGCGTCGAGGAGGACGCTTGCCCCGCCGGAAAACTCGGACCGTGCCGAAGAGTATGGCTTCAGGTTCTGGATGTTCGGTCGAACAAGTTTTTCAAGATTGAAACGCATTTATTCAAGCTCCTATCCACTCACGCCTTATCGAAACCGCGGCCTTATGCGCGTCAAGACCTTCAGCGGCGGCAAGCGTTTCGATGGTCGGGCCGAGGTTGGTAATTCCCTCCTCCGTCAAACTTTGAAATGTGATCGATTTCATAAAACTGGAAACCGATACGCCGCTGAAAGCTCGGGCGGCGCCGTTCGTCGGCAGAGTATGATTTGTGCCCGAGGCATAATCGCCGGCGCTTTCGCAGGAATAATTTCCGAGAAAAACGGAACCGGCATTCGTAATTCTTTCGGCAAGTTGTTCGGCGTTTTCACAAACGATGATGAGATGTTCGGGTGCATACTCGTTCAGGAGATCGAGGCCTTCGTCGATCGACTTAACGCGAACGGCGGTCGAATTGGCCAATGCTTTTCTGGCGGTAGTCTCACGTGGAAGCAGAAGGATCTGCCTTTCCACTTCGGCTAAACTTTCCCTGATCACGTCGGCGGAACTCGAAATCAGAATGACCTGGCTGTCGGCACCGTGTTCGGCCTGCGATAAAAGGTCGGCCGCGACAAATGACGGCACGGCCGTTTCGTCCGCCAGAATAG
>JABFSB010000391.1 GCA_013140875.1 Acidobacteriota bacterium | reverse complement strand
TGTGCTGCCGCTGCCGACGCAGATGATACAGTACAAAGTCGACATTCACGATGAAGAAGACCGTCCGAACGGCCCGAACCTTTACAAAGAATTTCGATTCAAAGGAACTATTTCATCGGCTACCGGTTTTGCACGGTCCGGGGCCCGCGGAACCAATTATTTCCTCGTCTTTCAGGGTCGCGGAAACGGATGCGATAACGCCTCGGATTTTACTCATTGGCGGCTTGAGATAGACGGCCCCAAGGCCGACTACGCATTTTTCGGGAAACTCGATACCGAAGCGGCGGAACGCGCGGACGGAGCCAGCGAACGATAGGGCCGTTTTCCGTACCTTGACAGAAAGGCGGGAAAGTAACATCATCAATTCCATACTTTCGTGGTGAGTTAATGCGACTTGCGACCACGTTAAATAAGCCGCTAAACAGCCAATCAAGATCTTTAGACGAGTCTCGCTGTTTTGGCGGGACTTTTCTTTTTATGAAGAACTTTCGCGAGCTACTTGAATCCGACAGTGTTTACGTTTTTGACGGCGCCGTCGGGACACGCCTTTACGACAAGGGCATTTATATCAATCGGAGTTACGACGAGTTGAATCTCACCTCGCCCGATCTTGTCCGCGAGGTGCATGAAGAGTACGTCAAGGCCGGGGCCGACATCATCGAAAGCAACTCATTCGGTGCGACGCGGCATAAACTGCAGCCTTACGGTCATGAGGGCAAGCTTCGCGAAATTAACATTGCGGCCGCTCGGATAGCAAGGGAGGCGGCCGGCGACAAGGTTTTTGTCGCCGGTGCGATTGGGCCGCTTGGATTGCGGATCGAGCCCTATGGCCCAACCTCGTTCGACGAAGCGAAAGATCTTTACAAAGAGCAAGTTGCAGCGTTGCTGGAAGGCGGCGTAGATCTCTTCGTTCTCGAAACTTTTTCGGAACTCCCGGTGATCGAGCAAGCTATCCGAGCGGTCCGTGAGCTTTCCGACCTGCCGATCGTCGCGCAAATGACGATCCAGATGGACGGGAAAACGACGTTCGGCACTTCGCCGGAATCGTTCACGAAAAAACTAGACGAACTCGGTGCGGATGTCATCGGCCTAAACTGTGGCATGGGGCCGAACCACATTCTGAGCGCACTCGAAAAGATGCGTGCCGTCACCGATAAACCTTTGTCTGCTCAGCCTAACGCAGGTCTGCCGCGTGACGTACAGGGACGACAGTTTTACATGGGCTCGCCTGAGTACATGGCGGAATTTTCGCGTCGATTTGTGCAGAGCGGAGCAAAATTTGTCGGCGGTTGCTGCGGCACGACGCCGACGCATATCAAGTTGGTCGCAAGCGCCATTCGGGCCGACAGTCCGCGGCAGACGGCGAGAAATTTTGTCCATCAGCCGTCGTCCGTCGCCGAGCTAAAGCCCGAAGACGTGCAGGTCGTGCCGGCCGAAGATCGTTCGAAATGGTCGCGGAAGATCGCACGCGGCGAATTCGTTACGTCGGTCGAAGTTCTTCCTGCCAAGGGTTGTGACGCCGCAAAAACTCTGGAATCGATCGGCCTGCTAAAAGAAGCCGGCGTCGACGCGGTAAATATTCCCGACGGCCCGCGGGCGCAAACCAGAATGTCCGCGCAGGCGACGGCGGTCCTTGTCGAACAAACCGTCGGGATCGAGGCGGTGCTTCATTACTGCTGCCGCGACCGCAATCTGCTCGGAATGATGTCCGACCTGCTCGGCGCCGCTGCGCTTGGGCTGCATAACCTGCTGATCATAACCGGCGACCCGCCAAAGATGGGGCCGTATCCGGACGCAACGGCCGTGTTCGACATCGATTCGATCGGCCTGACCAATATGGTCAATAAGCTGAACCACGGCCTCGACCTCGGCAACAACTCGATTGGCCAGCCAACCGCTTTTTCGATCGGCGTCGGCGTTAATCCGGGTGCAGTCAATCTCGATGAAGAGATAAGGCGATTCGAATGGAAGGTCGAAGCCGGTGCCGAGTACGCGATCACGCAGCCGGTTTTCGATACGGAACAGCTTCGCACTTTTTTAGACAAGATCGCGCACGTGAAGATCCCGATCGTCGCCGGCATCTGGCCGCTTATCAGCTTCCGCAACGCCGAGTTTTTACACAACGAAGTGCCCGGCGTAAATGTGACCCCTGAAATCTTAGACCGTATGCGTACTGCATCGGACAAGAGCAAGGAAGCGGCACGAGAAGAAGGTATTGCGATTGCCCGCGAGTCGTTGCTCGACGTTAAGGATGTGATCGCCGGCGTCCAGGTTTCCGCCCCGTTCGGGAACGTGAAATATGCATTGCAGGTTTTTGATGTTCTGGAAGAATTTAAAGAACGCCCCAGAGAGGCGGTAAGCGTTCAATAATTTATCGTTTCGATCACGCCTTTCTTTAGTTTTCCCGGATTTGGTGTTGGCGTCTGGACCAGCGTAAACCGATGATTGAATTCGCCCATGGCAACATCTCTCCACTCGTATTCGACGATTGCTCCATCCTTAAATTCGTATTCACGAACGATTCTTGCATTTTCATAAACCGTCGGAGTTTCACGGACGATCCTTTCAGTTTCATCACGCAAAATTATCTCGACATATTCTCTATTGTTCATATTCGAATTTTTGAGTGATGACGGTTTCGCATTCTTCGTTCTTCATTCTTCATTCCTCCTATTCCTCTCCTTCTGTGGTTAAAATATTTGCCACAGAGGGAGAGATGAATTAAGAGAAAACGCCGACGGCTAAATCGTGAGAACGATTTTACCGAGCGCCTTGTTTTCGATTACGGCGTGATGAGCGGCCAGGGCTTCCTCCAGCGTAAAGGAGCTGCTTACGTGCGGCCGAAGCGATCCGCTTTCCAGACCCTTGAAGATAGCGGCGTGTATCTCATCCCTGACGGCCTGCGACGAATTAAATAGAGACATGCCGTAGATGGTCGCGTCCTTCGTCATCGCCAGCCTGGGCGTGAACTGAATGCTGCCGCGATTTCCGACTACGACGATGCGGCCGAACATCGCAAGGGCCTCGAAGTCGCGTTCGAGATTTACGTTCGCAAGCATTTCGACAATGACATCGACGCCCTTTCCCCCGGTATACTCGCGGATATCGCCGAAATGGTCTTCGTTCGCGTGATCGAAAACCGCGTCGGCCCCGTTTTCTTTTGCCAGCTCTCTTCCTTCACCCGAACTCGCCGTACCGATGACCGCCAAACCTTTATTTTTCGCCCACTGCACCGCCGCGATACCGACGCCGCCGGACGCGCCGTGTATAAGAGCGGTCTCACCTTTTTGTGCTCCCGCCTTCTGGAAGAGAGCCCGGTAAGAAGTGGCATACGGCGTCCATACACCGGCTCCCTGTTCAAAGGTCGCATTGTCCGGCAAAAGGCCAAGCTGACTTTCGGTGCACAACGAATATTCGGCGTATGTACCGGTCAGCGAATCAGCCGTGTAAACGCGGTCGCCCTTGTTGAACCTTGAAACCTCATCGCCAACTGCCTCGACAACGCCGGCAGCATCTTTCCCCGGCGTGTACGGCAATTTCGGAGCGTGCGCGTGAATGCCGGTCCGCAAATAAGTGTCAACCGGATTAACGCCCGCCGCTTCGATTTTCACCAAAACCTGATTACCAGAACACTCCGGTGTCGGAACTTCCTCGAGCTTCATTACCTCCGGCTCGCCGTATTCGTGGATGACTATTGCTTTCATGGCGTGGAACGCGGACGCCTCGTCCGCGTGTGAAATGTCTGCAACACGAGCGGACGAAGGCGTCCACGTTCCCCCTTACTCCACCGTCACCGATTTCGCCAGATTCCTTGGCTGATCCACATCGCAGCCGCGGCGGACGGCGATGTGGTAAGACAATAGCTGCAGCGGCACGATTGAAAGGATCGGGCCCAGCAGATCGGATGTTTCCGGAATTTCGATAATGTGGTTTGAAACTTTCGAGCTCATCGAATCGCCTTCGGTCAGAACGCTTATCACTATTCCGTCTCGAGCCTTTACCTCGACGATATTCGAATGCGTCTTTTCGTAACGCAATTCGCTTCCGGCATTGCCTGTTTCTTTTGTGTTGATCACGACCACCGGCAGTTTTTCATCGATCAGTGCGTTCGGCCCGTGCTTCATTTCGCCGGCCGGATAGCCTTCGGCGTGGATGTAGCTGATCTCTTTTAGTTTCAATGCACCTTCCAGCGCGACCGGAAAGTTTATTCCACGGCCAAGGTAGAGAAAATCCTGCACGCGAAAAAAATCTTTTGAAAGCTCTTCGATCGAATCGGCGTCGTTAAGCAACTGCTCTATTTTCAATGGAAGCTCGGCCAGGTCCTGTGCCAGTTTTTTTGCGCCTTCTTCGTCAAGGCTCCCGCGCACCTGCGCGAGGTGCGAAGCGAACAGGTACAACGCGACCATCTGCGACGTAAACGCCTTGGTCGAAGCTACTCCGATCTCCGGCCCGGCGTGCGTCAATATCGTGCCTTCCGCTTCGCGATGGATCATCGATCCCTGCACATTACAGATCGCCAAAACTTTGCAGCCCGATGCTCGAGCCTCGCGCATGGCGGCGATCGTATCGGCCGTTTCCCCCGATTGCGAGATAACGATCAGCAGATCGGTTTCCTTAAGCACCGGATCGCGATAACGAAATTCCGAGGCATAGTCGACATCGACCGGAATGCGCGCAAGCTTTTCGATCATGTACTTGCCCGCCAGTCCGGCATGCCACGATGTACCGCACGCCGCAATTTCAATGGCCGTCACGGCTTGCAGGTCTTCGTCCGAAATATCCATCGGGTCAAGATAGACCTTGCCCGTATCGAGCGAAACGCGTCCCTGCGAAGTATCGCGAACCGCACGCGGCTGCTCGTATATCTCCTTGAGCATGAAGTGCTTGAACCCGCCTTTCTCCGCCATGATCGGGTCCCAGGTGATCCGCTGCTGCTTTGGCTCAAGAATATTGCCGTCAAAATCGGTGACGCGAACGCTGTCTTTTGTCAGCACCGCGATCTCACGATCGCCGAGGAAAAAAACGTCACGCGTATGCTGAAGGATCGGCGGAATATCCGACGCGACAAAGAATTCGCCGTCGCCAAGGCCGATAACAACTGGCGGCCCTTCGCGGACCGCTATGATCGTGTCCGGCACATCGACCGATATTATCGAGAGAGCGAAAATGCCCTTCAATTCCTTTACGGCTTTTCGTACGGCGTCTTCAAACGCAAGACCCTCGTCAACGTAATGCCCTATCAAGTGAGCAACTACCTCGGTATCTGTTTCTGTCTTAAAGATGCTGCCGTTCGCCGCAAGGCGCTCTTTCAAAAGAAGATAGTTTTCGATGATACCGTTGTGAACAACAACGATCTTGCCGGACTGATCGCGATGCGGATGCGCATTTTCTTCAGTCGGCCGCCCGTGCGTAGCCCAACGCGTATGCCCGATGCCATAATTTCCGTCCAGTGGACTCAGGCGTATCGCCTCTTCCAAATTACGAAGCTTACCCTCTGCCCGACGCAGTTCCAGATGTTTCGCGTCATCGACCACGGCGATTCCAGCCGAGTCATAACCGCGATACTCAAGCTTCCTCAACCCGTCGATAATCAACGGCACAACCTGTTTATTTCCAACGTATCCAACAATTCCACACATAAATATTCAGCGGCCGGACTGCACCTTTTTTTCTTCGCCGGACTGCAAGTCTTTGATCTTTTTCGCCGGAGCTCCAACTACTAGAGCGTTGGCGTCGATATCTTTCGTCACAACACTTCCGGCACCGGTCACGGCATCGTCGCCGACCATCACAGGCGCGACAAGCATTGTGTCCGACCCGATCTTCACCCGATTACCGATGTGGGTTTCGTGTTTGTTCATGCCGTCGTAATTGCAGGTGATTACGCCGGCTCCGATGTTGGTGTCTTCGCCGATGGTCGCGTCGCCGAGATAGGTGAGGTGGCTCGCCTTCGAACCTTTGCCCAACCTAGTTTTCTTTAGCTCGACAAAATTCCCTACCTTCGAGCCTTCGGCCATCACGGCGTTGCCGCGCAGATGTGCCATAGGTCCGACGGCACAGCCGTTTTCCACCTCAGAATCGGTAATAAAACAGTTGTCGCGAATCTCAACTCCATCGCCGATCTTTGCGTTTACCAGCCGTGAGCCGGGGCGAATGGTACAACCGGATCCGATCTCGGTCGAGCCTTCGATAAAAACGTTTGGATAAATAATTGTGTCCCGGCCTATTACGCTTTGTGCGCTGACGTAAGTATTTTTCGGATCGATAAAGGTCACGCCGCTATCGAGCATCAGGCGCGAGACCGTTCGCCGCCGCAGTATCCGTTCAAGGTCGGCAAGCTGCGCGCGGTTGTTGACACCTTCGATCTCCTGGGCGTCATTGAACTGAAAGATCGCGACATCTTCGCCCGCCTTTCTTAGCAACTCGGGCACGTCCGTCAAATAATATTCGCCCTGAGAGTTGTTGTTCTTTACGGCGGACAATGCCGAAAAAAGCTTCTTCGTATCAAAGCAATAAATGCCGGCGTTTATCTCGTCTACTTGCCGCTGCTCGTCGCTCGCGTCTTTTTGTTCGACGATCCGTTCGAACGCTCCTTCATCATCCCGAACAATGCGGCCGTATCCCGAAGGATCGTGAAGCCGCACGGTCAGAATCGTGCAAGCCGCTCCACGGTCAAGATACCGATGATGGTGCTGAACCAAAGCGGCCAGCGTTTCCGGACGGATCATCGGAACATCGCCCGAAAGGACGACCAGCGTCGAATCGCTATCCTGAAAAAACGATCTTGCGGCGTTCACCGCGTCGCCGGTCCCGAGCTGCTGCTCCTGTGTGACAAAAGCGACCTTTTGGCCGTCGAGTTCGTTCAGGACAGCCGCCTTCACTTCATCGCCCTGATGGCCGATGACAACATATAAGCTCTCGGGCGCCAGAGCGGTCGCGGTGCGGCAAACGTGGTTGATCAGCGGGCGTCCGTCCAATTTGTGCAGAACCTTGGCCAAATCGGACCTCATACGTGTACCAAGTCCGGCGGCCAGGATCAGCACGTTCAGCGATCTTTGTTCTGTCGAACTATCAGACATAAAAAAACGTGTGGGTCGCGTACAGAATGCGTAATGCTGCCCGCACTTTACAAAACGGCGCAACTCAGAACGGTTTGTGCAAGCTTTAGCGGATCGTGACGGACCTTCTCCCCGGCATCCAGTAGATTACCATAAATAATAGTTGCGCCTTCAATCGATTCGCCTGATATCGAGCCATGTACGCCGATCTGTTCGGCCCCTTCCAGTTCATAGGCCGACAACTGTAAATCGCTGATAGGCTGATTGTTAACTACTATGCGATCGAAGCTCAGGGCAGGTGTGTACCGGCGTACGATCTCAAGATGCCGCCTGGCCGTAAGGCCGTCGGTCTCACCGGGCTGCGTCATCAGGTTGCAGACGAACACCTTGACGGCCGACGATTCCTCGATCGCCTCGGCAACGCCGTGAACAAGCAGCGGCGGCAAAAGGCTTGTATACAATGAGCCCGGCCCGACTGAGATAAGGTCGGCATCGCGAATCGCATTCAGGGCTTCCGGAAGCGGATGGCAGTCCTCCGGTTTGAGGTAAAGACGTTCAATGGCCGCACCCAGCTTCCCGATCTGGGTTTCGCCGCGGACGGTGGTTCCGTCGGCAAGCTCGGCCGCCAACCGTACATCTGCCATGGTGGCCGGATAGATATGCCCTTTGCTGGCTAGAATTTCGGACGAAAGCCTGACCGCTTCGGCAAAATCACCGGTTATCTCCGAAAGAGCGGCAAGAAAAAGATTGCCGAAATTGTGCCCGCCAAGGTCGCCAACCCCACCAAACCGGTGCTGAAAAAGCCGGGACAGAAGGTTTGAGTCCTCCGACAGGGCGACCATGCAATTACGAATGTCGCCGGGCGGCGGCATCTGAAGTTCGTCGCGCAGCCGGCCCGAGCTGCCGCCGTCGTCGGACACGGCAACGATCGCCGAAAGATGCGAGATCGCGGGTGTGACCTCTTTATCCGAGCTCACGAACTTCTTGAGGCCGGATAACAGCATCGCCAGACCGGTTCCGCCGCCGATCGCAACATAGTTGATCTCTTTCCCTTTTTTTTCGCTCAAACTATTCCTGTGGACCAACGGCACACGCTGTCCCTCGTCATGGCATCGGCGCCAACGTACGAAATACTGAGATTCGACCTATTTTTCCGCACAATCCGCATCAAGTCGGTCAGATGAGAAAAAATACTTGAAGCCATCGTTATACATATGCTAACTTTAATGGTGAGGTTCTTCCCAGGAGTCTCGTCTCTCGTCGCTCATTTCATTTCGCCTCAGCAAAACTTACCGCTATAGTTATATTCAGGTAAAGAGAATATCAAATGGCTCAATCGCCTTTCATTTTACAAGAACACCAGTTTCAAAGGCTAAAAATGGTTTTGGCCCGATTGTGTGTCGAATGCGCGTCCCGCGTCGTATTCCTTGTCGACCGTGACGGGCAGACGATCGCATTTCATGGCGACATCGGCGACATGGACACGATGAGCTTTTCGTCGCTTGCCGCCGGCAATGTTGCCGCGACCAGCAGCATGGCAAAGCTGATCGGCGAGGACGTTTTCCCCGCCGTTGTCCACGAAGGCGAACGAGAGAGCATATTTATTAGTGTAATCGGCCGCAGCCTCCTTGTCGTCGTATTCGACGAGAGGTCGACGCTCGGCCTGGTCAAATTGAGGACCAAGAAAGCCAGTTTTGAGGTCGCGTCGATACTTGACGAAGCGGTCCGTGATTCCACGACGTTTAGCATGAACAATTCCTCGGTCTTTGCCGAGATCACCGATGAGGACATCGATAGCCTTTTCGGCTAGTAAACGACTTTGATATTTAGAATATCGGCAAAAAAGTTATGACATTCATTAATTATGCGTCACGCGAGATCAACTGCAAGATCGTTTATTACGGTCCGGGGCTTTGCGGTAAGACGACGAATCTTCAGTATATCTACGACTCGACGGCCCCGCAGGCAAAGGGTAAACTGATTAGCCTTGCCACCGAAACCGACCGAACACTTTTCTTCGATTTCATGCCGCTCGAGCTCGGCACGGTCCGCGGATTCAAAACGCGTTTTCATCTTTACACCGTTCCCGGACAGGTTTATTACGACGCGTCCCGCAAACTAATATTAAAAGGTGTGGATGGTGTGGTTTTCGTGGCGGACAGCCAGGACGAACGTATGGACGCCAATATCGAATCGCTTTACAACCTTGAGGAAAATCTGCAGACACAAGGTTACGATTTAAAGCAGCTTCCATACGTTTTGCAGTTAAATAAACGCGACCTGCCGAATGTCACGCCGATCGAGGAACTGACCGGCGAATTGACAAGAAAAGGTGAACCGGTCTTTGAGGCGGTTGCGACCGACGGAACCGGAGTTTTCGATACGCTGAAGGCGGTGGCCAAACAAGTGCTGACTGAGCTAAGGAAAAGCTAACCTCAATAAAGTAACCAAATAAACATAGCCGCCGACCCGAAAATCAGGTACGGCGGCTTTTTTTGCCCACCCTTTGCTCGAGAAAGAAAATTCTTTTCTGGGAGGGTATTCGAGCGTTCTTACCAATTGGATTCAAATATGTAAAAGTAAAAGCCGCCAGTGCTATTTTGCCAAGTCTTTGAACAATCCGCTTAAAGAGCAAATTTTTCCGTCTGTCGTAAATTCGGAGACAATTTATTTAAAAGTAGCCGCAGAAAGCAAAGCACTTGTTAAGGGATATTCAAGACCCTAAAACTAAGTGTCAAAAAAACCGTTAGAATTAAAGGCTGTGAATCCCTGAATTCATAGCCAATTTTTTCCTTCAAATCTATACGTCAAAAAACTAATGTTTTTCAACATTACAATGCGAGTTCATTGCGGACAATGAATGAAGCTACCACGTCAGGAACATCAGGTAGAGATTACGCACACACTATTACACTAGAGCGACCCGCGATATGAAATTAGGTGTAATATTCTATTAACTCATCCGCCTGCATTTCTTTTCTATTCATTAAACCTTCCAAACGCTAGAGATTTTCGATCCCGATTGTGACTCTGTAAACGTCCCGCCGATAGTGCCAGTTAGGAATATACATTTCCGGTATTTTGTTTAGCCAGGAATTCGCTTGGGGGCATGCCCCCAAGCGAATTATGCGGGCGGTGATGGTTGTAGATCTCCAGCCATTCGTCCGTTTTCGTT
>JABFSB010000281.1 GCA_013140875.1 Acidobacteriota bacterium | reverse complement strand
TCTCGTACTCAACGTGTGCCGTCGCGATCGTGATACCACGGGCCTTTTCCTCAGGCGCGTTGTCGATCGAATCAAACGCCCGCACAACCATCTTCGGGTTATGCTTCGACATCACCTTCGTTATTGCCGCCGTCAACGTCGTCTTCCCATGATCCACGTGCCCGATCGTCCCAATATTCACGTGCGGCTTACTGCGATCGAATTTTTCCTTGCTCATATCCTCTTGTTCCTCAAAGTCTAGTTATTAAGGTAACCCCACTTCTTAAATCTTTCCTGTAATTCACGGTCATCCCTGAACGCCTGAAAGTAAATATATTCAGGAGCCAAATCTGCACCGTTTGCCCACACCAGAGTGTCGAGCTCTTTATCAACAACGAACCTTCTAAACTCAGACTCGTCCTTCAAACTTTCAAACGCCGGGCCGTGCAACGCATCGCGTAAATCGGCAATTCCTTTTCTGCCATCGTTGAACGATACCTCTATTCGGTAACCATCGACATATTTTGCATCGATAACGTGCACCAGCATCTCTTACTCCAGCGGCTTGATCGCGTTCGGCGTTTCGTTATTCTCGCAAAGCCGCCAATCCTCTAATAACTCTTCACGGTGCAGTTCGTACCATTCCAGCACATGCTTTAATGAACGTCTCGGAAAACTCCCTTCTACGACACCGTCAAGCAAGAAAACCTTGATCTCATATTCGCCATATTTTGCATGAAAATGCGGCGGTGCGTGATCGTTCCAGTACATCGCGATAACTATTCCAAGAAATCTGCTGATAACCGGCATAAATCAAATATCATGGAGCCCAAGGCGGGATTTGAACCCGCGACCTCATCCTTACCAAGGATGCGCTCTACCCCTGAGCTACTTGGGCGAACTTGTCAATAAAACCGCCTTGGAAGAAATAACTTGGAGCGGGAGACGAGACTCGAACTCGCGACATTCAGCTTGGAAGGCTGACGCTCTACCAACTGAGCTACTCCCGCCCGCTTTGAGATCTCTGCTTTAACGCCGCAATCTCAAACATCTAACTGGTGCATGGGGTAGGATTTGAACCTACGTAGGAAATTAATCCGACGGGTTTACAGCCCGTTGCCTTTGACCGCTCGACCACCCATGCTTATCAATTGCCTGTCGCTAATTGGCATTTCCAGAGCCAATTAGCAAATTTCCAATATTAACGAAGGTTGAGCAATCTTGCAAGTCTTAGGCGGCGGATTTGATGTTGGCCGCGAAAAGGCACAGAAAACGCAAAGATGACACCAGCTTTGGCTGGCCCGGTATTGCTACTAATTTTTGAGCCTTTTGCGTCTCTTTGCGGCAATTAACTCTTCGATCGCGGGTGAAATGTATCATACGCCTTTCTCAAGTGGGCGTCGGTCATATGCGTATAAATCTGCGTCGTCGAAATATCAGCATGCCCGAGCATCTGCTGGACCGATCGGATATCCGCCCTGTTTTGAACAAGATGCGTCGCGAACGAATGCCTTAGCGTATGGGGCGAAACGTCTTCAAGTCCGGCCTTTTTGGCGTATTCCTTGATAAAAACAAAGATAGTCTGTCGCGTTAACGACCGGCCGCCAGGTGTTACGAACAGGTTCGAAATTTCGATATTTTCCTTCTTCTGCCGCAGGGCAAGATAGCTTTTCAGCCACTCTACGGCGCTGGAACCAACCGGAACTCGGCGGGTTTTGCTGCCTTTTCCGGTCGTCGTGACAATGCCGGCGTCAAGATCGATGTCCTTGATCTTAATAGTAACCGCCTCCGATACTCGTAAACCCGACGAATACATCAATTCCAGGATCGCCCGGTCGCGAAGGCCGATTTCCGTCGAAGTGTCCGGCTGTAGGAAGAGTTCGTCTACCTCTGCCTGATTCAGAAAACGCGGCAGATAGCTTCCCTTCTGCGGCACGTCGAGCAGTTCAGCAGGATTTTCCTTGATGTGTCCGTCGATCATCAGGAACTTGTAGAATCCCCGCAGGACACTGATCAGCCGCCGCTTCGAATTGACCGACAGGTTCGTCCGCCCCAGATCGATCATCCATTCGCGAAGGTCCTGCCGAGTTAAACCGATTGGATCAAGCTGGTTCTTTCTGGTCCAGGAAGAGAGTTTCGACAAGTCGTTACCGTAGCTTTGGATAGAGTTCCTCGACAGGCCTTTTTCAACCTTAACGAAAGATAGGTATTCGCGGATAAAGTCGCGTTCTGACATGTTGAGGGAAATTCTCGGAATAACGAATAGTGAATAACGAAAAACGAATAGGGCCGTATCTAACTATATACTATTCGCTATTCGCTATTCGTTATTCGTTATTCGTTATTCGTTATTCCGAAAGCGGTCCTAATCGAAGATACGATAAGGCCTTTCGGGGCAGCCGGCGGTATCAAGGAGCGGTTCGACCGACTCAAGATATTTCCGCGCGACTGACCGCGAGAGACTGAAGGCCCTTAGGTCGGATTTCGAACGGGCGTCGTCAAGCCGCTCTTTTAGCTCGTACTTAGTTATGCATTGATCGGTCGCATTCATTGAACCGAGCGATTCGACAAGTGTTGGGATCGCGTCGTTGCTCAACCGAGAGTTGTAGCCCGAATCGAACACACGCCCTTCATTCATAAGTCGGATGTTGGTTTTCACGATGAACTCGTCCGGGTTGATCACGTGGCCGCCTATCAGAACGAACAATGCCGACCAGAGTGCTCCCCACGCGAAATACTGTCTGCTTCCGCGCAGGACTGTCAATCCGAACCATATAAATACGATCGCGAACCAGATCATCACGACCATCGGATAAAATCGGACGGTCGTCAGGCCGTAGCCGAGATTGCCGGTTAGCAGAAGCAGGCGTTGGGTAGCCGAGGCCATGATAACGAAGAGAAGCACGATCTGAATGCCGGCCAATATCCGGTAGATCTTCAGGTTGAGCGGATTTTCATTCCGCAGCAGCCAGTGGCCGGCAAGCAATATCGGCAAAACGAGGGCCGTCACGGCGACCAACTCGCCAAAGCCGCGGCGGGCGTATTCGGCCAGTTTGAAATCCGGCGTGTTCTGCACAAGCTCCATCCCGCCAAACAGATATGGAACTTGTACGATGACAAAACTCAAAAATAAAAGGTTCAACAGCCCGAGAACGACCGATGTTTCTATCACGCCAAGCGTGAACGCCGACGGCAGGAATGAATTATCGATGTTCTGCCATTCGAACTTCTTCGTTTCCGCGAGGGGCTGCGA
>JABFSB010000344.1 GCA_013140875.1 Acidobacteriota bacterium | reverse complement strand
CGCGATTGCCCGTGCGCTGGTCGAAATATTCGAACTCGACCTTTTTTTCTTCCTGCCGGCTTTTCACGCTCCGCATAAGCCCGACCGGCCGCCGACTTCCGGCTATCATCGTTACGCGATGCTTTCGATAGCGACCCGGAACGATCCAAAGATCGCCGTTTCGACGCTTGAGCTTGAGAAACGCGAAAAGCTTTACACGATCGACACGCTACCGGAGCTGCACGCTCTGCATCCCGATTCGAAGGTCTTTTTCGTGATGGGCGCCGATTCCTGGGCGGATATTCGAACATGGAGAGATTGGGAAAAAGTCCTGCTCATCTCGGACCATATTGTCGTAACGCGGCCGGGATACGATATAAGTTTCGACCATGTGACCGACGCTGTTCGCGAACGGATAGTTGACATAAGGACGCAGCAAAAAGCTCTGATTGAGGTCGACGGCGATAAACACATCTACATAAGCGATGCCGTGCTGTTCGATACTTCGGCGACCGAGCTGCGCGAAGACCTAAGCGACGGCAAACTAGACCGCGAGGACGAAATTCCTGCCGAAGTTGCAAAATACGTTCAAAAGTACGAACTTTATAGTTGAATGGAAGAAGTACAAGAAAAGACACTGCACCGGGAATCCTTAAAGATCGAGATCCCGAAAGTTTCGATACCTTTCGCCGAATTGGACCCGGAAGTTCAACTCGCGGTTCGTTGCGCGGCTGAGAAGAAGGGCCTCGACATCAAGGTTTTGGATCTAAGGCAGATCGCGACCTTCACCGAATTCTTTATCATTGTCGGCGGAGCCAACCAACGACAGGTCCAAGCGATAGCCGACGAAATAACCGAACGGCTAAAAAAAGACCTTCAAACCCGTGCGGTCCGCATCGAAGGCTACGTGGGTGCCGAATGGGTGTTGATCGATTTCGGTGATTTTATCGTTCATATCTTCGACAAGGACGCCCGCGAATTTTACGACCTCGAACGACTCTGGCGCGACGCCCAAAAGGTCGATCTGCCTGAGCTTTAATCAGTCGCAGCGGCAGTAGCAGTAGCAGTTTCTCCGGCCGCGAGCGAACATCGCCAGAGCATGCAAGGATATAAAAGCCTGAAAGTGTTTCAGCTTTCATACGAATTGGCAATGGAAATATTCCGCTTGTCGAAGACATTTCCGAGGGAAGAAACTTATTCTCTGACCGATCAGATTCGACGAGCCTCACGTTCTGTTCCTGCAAACATCGCGGAAGGATATCGAAAACGACAGTATCCAAGACACTTTGTTAGCAAACTGAGCGACGCCGATGGGGAATGCTCGGAAACTCAGGTGTGGCTCTTTTTCTCTCGTGACTGCGGATACGCAACATCGGAAAAGTGTGACGAATTGGTGCAGAAGTACGAGGAAGTGGGGCGAATGCTCGGCGGCATGATCGCAAACCCAGAACGATTCCTGCCAAAATAACTGCTACTGCTTCTGCCGCTGCTACTAATCATGCGTTTTCGTTTCATCTGGATAGGCAAAACAAAAGACAAAAACTGGAAGGCGCTTCAGGATGAGTATCTGGGGCGTCTTTCGCATTTTGTCCGCTGCGATGTAACCGAGATTCGCGAGTCTGCAAAGCACGAAACCAAGGAAATTGAAGGCAAACGTTTTCTGGAATTACTGAATCCAAAGGACTTCGTTTGCCTCCTCGACGTAACCGGCAAACGCCTTGCCTCGGACGAACTCGCACGTGAGATCGAAAAATGGCAGCTTCGAGGGCTGAAAGAGGTCACGTTTCTTATCGGCGGTGCCGACGGCGTGTCCACGGAGATTAGTAAAATTGCGGATTTTAGGTTATCTTTATCGTTTATGACTTTTACGCACGATATGGCGAGGGTCATAATCCTCGAACAGCTTTATCGGGCGTTCACCATTATTAACGGATTTCCATATCAGAAATGAAAAAAGTACTAAAAGAAACCAAGCAGAGACTTCTTGAGGAACGGACCCTGCTCATTGAAAAATTGAAGGACAACGACCTTTCGGTCGATGACTCGGAAACCCCCGACCCGGTCGATCTGGCGGTCCGAAATTACTCGAAGAACGTAATGCTTGCCGTTTCCGAAAACGAAAGCCGGCAGCTCGCTCTTATCGACGAAGCACTTCGCCGGGTTGAAGACGACGAATACGGCCTTTGCCAGAACTGTGAGAACGAGATCACCCCGAAACGCCTCGCGGCGATCCCGTGGGCCCGCTACTGCCTGAATTGTCAGGAACTTGTCGAGAAAGGGCTGCTCGACAACGACGAATAAGTTACGCCTGCACTTCTTTGAACGCGGGGCCACATTCTCGCCGCGCTAAACTGCGGTCAGGAACCTCTCTTCTTGGCGGGCCGATGCTCAGCTTTCTCACCGATCCACTCGCTTCTCTTTTTTACCCTCAATTTTGCGGCGCCTGCGGTGCAATAGTCGACAGGTTCTTTGATGGCGCGGCTTGTGCCGATTGCTGGGCAGCGTCGAAGATATTTGGCGAAACGGACCGGCTCTGTTCAAAATGCGGGCTGTTTTTGGTCGAGTTGCCGGTCGAAGATGACGCTCACGATTGCGGCGGTTGTACGGATCATTTGTATGACGCCGCTCGATCGGCGGGCCTGTATCACAAGGCTTTGGCGGCTTCGGTGCTGCACATGAAAAGGGTTCCGCGGGTACCGGGACGTGTCAGAAAATATCTGATCGACGCACTCGATGGCTTGCGGCCGGCCGGAGATTTTCTGATCGTTCCGGTTCCGCTTTCAAAAAAACGTTTGCATGAACGCGGCTTTAATCAGGCCTCGCTGCTGGCCGCGGCGGCGGCAAAATATTCGGGCCGGCCGATCGATGAGCGAACATTGGTCCGCGCACGCGACACGCCCGCGCATCGCGCCGCAATGGACCAAAAGGCGCGCGAAGCGACAGTGAAAAACGCCTTCACCGTCGTCAGGCCGAAGCTTATCGAAGGCCGCGGCGTATTGCTCGTCGACGACCTGATGACTTCCGGTGCAACCGTTTCACAATGCGCCAAAGCCCTAAAGAAAAGCGGCGCGGCAAGGGTCGATGTTCTGACTCTTGCACGCGCCGGTTGAAATTATAAGGATGCCGATCTAGGGGTTGTCCCTGCTCGGGATCGGAATATCGCCCGCGATTCCCCAGCCGCCGTATTGGACGATTCCCGAAGTGCTTCCGATTACATGCCAGAGGCCGGTCGATCCTCTAAAGACCGCCAGATCGTCG
>JABFSB010000188.1 GCA_013140875.1 Acidobacteriota bacterium | reverse complement strand
TTCGAACCTTACCTTTACGACCTATAGCTGGGGGCAGGATGGCGATTTGCCGGTGCCGACGGATAGGGACAACGATGGAAGGGCGGATCTTGTATTGTTCAGGCCATCGACGAGCACGTGGTATCCGCGGTCGACGGCGACCGGGCCGCTGACTCCGACCCAGTTTGGAGCGGCGGGAGACAAGCCGATGGTCGGCGATTTCGATGCCGACGGGATCGGCGACACCGCCGTTTATCGGCCGTCGGACCACAACTGGTACATCCTCAAATCAGGCGGCGGATTCTTTGTCCAGACCTGGGGCGAGGGCGACGACATCCCGACAACCGGCGATTTCGACGGCGACGGAGCGACCGATCTGGCCGTATTCCGCCTCTCGACGGGCCAGTGGTTCCTCAGTCGGACGACCGCCGGCTTCGACTCGCAAAGTTGGGGGCAGGCAGGTGATGTCCCGGTCGCGGCCGACTATGACGGCGACGGCAAGACCGACATCGCCGTCTTCCGCCCGGCCACGGCGACCTGGTATATCATAAACTCCACCACCGGCCTCCAGGCCACCCAATTCGGCCAAACCGGCGACGTCCCGACGCAGAGTTCGTATCTGTATTGACGTGCGCGTGCACACTGAAAAACACCTTAAATGTATCTCCTACTAAGAATGATGAAACAATTTTTTAACTGTTTTGGTTTGTACGCTCGGCAACTGTTCTCCGTTGCGGCCATAGGTTTTTTTTCCCCGTTGGGCTTTCATTGTTTTGGTCAGACGGAGCCCGCCGTGGCAGACAAGGCCATAATGCGAACCCAGTCATATATTGATGCAACCAAATACAATTTCGCACCGCAACAGCCATTGAGTTCCAAGGTCTCGTCGAGCCGATCTCCGCAGGTTAAAGGAAGTATCGATTCCAGTTTCAACGTCGCCGTAACCGAAGGTTTTGGCTATGTAAACGATTCCGTCGTACAGCCCGATGGCAAAATAATCGTCGTTGGCTTGTTTCAGAGGGCTAACGGAATCCGCACCAACGGCATTGTTCGGTTCAACTCGAATGGCACCGTCGATCCTTCTTTTGTTCTCGGCAGCGGGGCTAACTTAGTCATTCGGACAGTCGAACTGCTTCCCGACGGCAAAATCCTGATCGGCGGCCTATTTACAGTTTTCAATGATCAAGCAGTAAATAAGTTGGTCCGGCTCAACCCGAATGGGAGTATCGATAGTTCATTTTCGACGGCTGTCGTATTCAGTTCTCAAATCAATGATCTCCATATTTTACCGGATGGCAAGATTTTGGCAGGTGGCGCGTTTGTAATCTCCTCCTCGCGTCTAGTAAGGCTTAACTCTGATGGAAGTCTCGATTCCGCAGTGCCTGGTTTTAATTCCACCGTTATAAGCATTGAGCCGGGGAATAACGGTAGAGTCCTGGTAGGAGGTGGTTTTTCGAGTCCGCGCCGAGGCCTTGCTCGGTTGCTTCCCGACGGCACCGTAGACCCGACTTTCGCTCCGTCAACCGGCGCTCAGGGAGCTGTGTACGAGACGATCGTACAGCCCGACGGGAAAATACTGGCTGCAGGAGCTTTCACAAGTTTCAATGGGGTATCTACCGAAAGCCTCGTCCGACTTAACGATGACGGCTCTATCAATACTACATACGATGTCACCGATGATCCGGATGTTCAGAACTTGGAGATATACAGTTTGGCGCTTCAATCAAACGGTAAATTGCTCGTGGGACAAACCGTTCTTTCGTCGGGATCGGACATAACTCGTTTCAACTCTGACGGGACGATTGACGGAACGTTTGTGTCGGCGGTTAATCGTTCGGTGTATGACATTAATTTTGCGGCTGATGGAAAGTTGTTAGCAGGCGGTTCCTTTACCAAAATTAACGGCGATACGCATTTTCGATTGGCGAAGCTTAACACCGACGGCTCGCTTGATAATACATTTTCAACTGAGGTTTCAACGACTGGCATCGTATATGCAATAGAGCGGCAGAATGACGGGAAAATAATTATCGGGGGCGACTTCAACCGCGTGAATGGCGTCGACCGAAGCTGTGTCGCGAGGCTCAATAACAACGGGTCATTAGACACGTCATTTGATGTTGGTCGAGGGTGTAACGGGGACGTTTACTCCATTTCTATACAGAGCGACGGAAAGGTTATACTTGGCGGATTTTTCGGTGGCGATTCGACGTTTCCGGCATTCGCCGCGGCTCGCGTCAATGCTAATGGGAGTTTTGATATTCCTTTGGCAACTGGTTCTAACGGCATATTGACGATTTACGATACGGCGGTTCAAAACGACGGGAAAATCGTTCTGGCGGGTCAGATCTTAAGCTCCGGTTCCGGACTGGAAGCGGCCTTGAGGCTCAATTCTGACGGCACAACGGATTCGAGTTTCGACGCCGTTCAAATCAACAGCGGCACGATCCGGTCCATTTTGGTTCAGGCTAACAACAAGATTTTAGTTGGCGGCACTTTCATTTTCATAGGAGGCGTGTCGAGAAACGGGCTTGCCCGCTTAAATTCCAACGGAACACTTGACGCTTCTTTTGTCGGGATTCTGCCAAATACTTTTGCCATCTACAAAGATGCGTCGGAAAACGTTTTTGCATCGGGTTTTAGCGTGGCCAAGTTTGACGTGAATGGTAATTCCGACCCAATATTCAGTCCCGGCTCTGGATTTAACTCGGTTAGTCGGGCCTTAGTCGTCCAGCCTGATGGAAGAATTATCATCGGCGGTGGCTTTTTTTCTAGCTACAACGGAACACCGGTAAATCGACTTGTCCGTCTGAATGTGAATGGATCGATTGACACTACATTTCTGATAGGTTCCGGGCCCTCCGGGCCAGTTTATTCGTTGGCCCTTCAGCAGAATGGAAAAGTGCTCGTTGGAGGCCAGTTTACGGGTTTCGACGGTATGGAAAAAGACGGCTTGGTTAGATTAGGAACTTCTGTCTTCCGATCATTGTTCGACTATGACGGCGACGGCAGAGCGGATCTTTCGGTGCGGCGGCCGAGCGACAATATTTGGTATTTGCTGCAGAGTACGGCTGGGTTTACGGGGATTACCTGGGGAGTGGTGGGTGATCGGATGGCTCCGGCAGATTATGACGGGGACGGGCGGACGGATGTGGCGGTGTTTCGGCCTTCGACGGGGCAGTGGTTTGTGGTGAATTCTTCGAACCTTACCTTTACGACCTATAGCTGGGGGCAGGATGGCGATTTGCCGGTGCCGACGGATAGGG
>JABFSB010000283.1 GCA_013140875.1 Acidobacteriota bacterium | reverse complement strand
TCCGAACACTGTAAGCGTAACGGATTTCGGCGAAACTTCGGACGGCATTTTCTATCTGGTAATGGAGTATGTCGAAGGCGAAACGCTGCACAAACTGCTACGCCGCGAAGGCACGCTGCCGGTAAAACGCGCGGTAAGTTTGCTGCGGCAAATCGCGGACGGCGTCGAGGCCGCCCATGAACTGAACATCCTTCACCGCGACCTTAAACCGGCAAACATCTTCCTGATGCAAAAAGGAAAGGGCGACGGGTTTATCAAGGTCGGCGACTTTGGCCTCGCGAAGATAATCAATCAAACCGTCACGGATTTTAGCTCGAACGCCACGCCGTCGTCGCGGGGCATAATCGGCACGCCGGAGTTCATGTCGCCCGAACAGATGCAGCCGGAGATTGGCGTCGATGTCCGGGCCGATGTCTATGCATTGGGAACGATCGCGTATCTGATGCTTGGCGGCAAGACGCCTTTTGCCGGGGACATGATGCAGCTTGTGATGCAGAAAATCATGCACAAGGCTCCGCCGCTGTCCTCGATCAGATCGGACATTCCGGCCGATGTCGAGCACGTGATCATGCGTTCGTTAGAGATCGAACCGGGGCTGCGTCAGACCTCGATTGCGGAGTGGATTGCCGATCTGGAACAGGCCGCGGCCGACGTGGAAGAATCCGCCCGGTCCGGCGGGACGCGGCTGATAATTCTCGCACCTGTCGCCGCCGAAGTTTACGTCGATGACGAACGAAAGGGCAGTGTCGGAAGCTCCGGCCGGGTCGTTCTGAGCAATATACCTCCCGGCCAGCACATCCTTCGCGTGGCAAAAGCCGGGGAACGCGACGACGAGCGTGTGATCGAGATCCGCGAAGGCGCCAGCGAACAGGTCATACAAGCCCACCTCCGGTCCAGAGTCGACGCGGGCAGCAATCCTTCTCCATCGCAGGGAAGCAGCAGCAGCGGCGTGCATTCGAGCGTAATGCCCGGGATCGTGGCCTGCTCGAACTGCAACTCGCGGTTTGCCGAAGGAGTAAAATTTTGCGGACGCTGCGGCAACCGTTCGTTCGTTATGGTCAGTGCCGGCGAATCGCCAAATTCTTTTCCGTGTCCGCGATGTGCCAATCTATTGCCCGAACATTCCCGTTTTTGCGGCCGGTGCGGTTTGAGTATCGGCCCGACCGCTCCACTTACCGCGAGTCAGCCAGTCGGTTTTGTAACCAACCGTTCGGCCTTTGCTCCGCAGCAGGCCGAACGCATCTGCCGCCGCTGCAACGGCTCATATCCACCGCACATCAAATTCTGCGGCCGTTGCGGCCACAGCCTCGATTAGTCGCGTTTTAAGCCTCGAATGCGTATAATGACTTAGTTTTGAGTTGGACACATTTTAGGAAAAGCGACGATGAAGATCTGCCCTAACTGCCGGAAAACATACAATGACGACGGGCTCAACTTTTGTCTTGAGGACGGATCGGTCCTCACCCTTGTCGCGGACAAATTACCCGACACGGTGATGATGAACCAGCCTCGTTACACCAACCCGAATCCGGGCGTCGGAGCAAATCAACCGGGCGTTCGGTCGTCTTTCGGCAATCAGGAAAATTATGCGCTGCAGCCGAAAAAGAAATCGTCGAAGGCATGGATCTGGGTCGTTGGCATCCTCGGAGTTTTGCTGCTGGCATGCGGCGGCGGATTCGGCGCCTTCTTTCTTTACGTTGCCTCGCTCGATACGAACTCCAATGTACCCGCGTCGCCCACGCCGGTCCGCGGCGGAGGCACGCCGACGCCGACGCCGTTTCCGCGAAACGAGGTCAAGAATATCGACCTTCAGGAATGGGTCGAGCCTACGTCCAGCTTTGGCAACAAATCCTTCACCGGCGGCGAGTTTTTTATGAGCTCGAAAAAGAAGGGATACTATTATGTCGTCGCCGCTCCCGAAGAATATAAAACCGGCTCGGCAAGTACTTCGGTCACGATGCGAAATGTAGACGGGGCCGATTCGACCCTTGGGTACGGGTTGGTTTTTCACAGTAATCCGACGCCGCTGCAAAAAGGGTACGCGTTTCTGCTTGACACAAAAAAAGAAAAATACCGCGTCGTTCGTCATGAACCGGGCAAGGAGATAGACGTCGTTAATTGGACGACGTCGAACGCGATCAAGTCGGGGTCGTCTGAAAACACGCTCGAGGTACGCGATACGCCCGACCGCATCGAACTCTATATAAACGGCGAGATGGTGACCACGATCAAGAACTCTTACGGTTATCCGGGCGGCGTGGTCGGACTCTATTCCGGTGACGCCGTGAATGTCGCATTCAAAAACCTGGAGATCGCAAAATAGTTTGCCCCGTCGTTAAGGTGGTTCAATGAAAAAGTGTCCAAAGTGCGGGCAGACGTACACCGACAAGGATCTGAATTTTTGCTATAACGACGGCGAGCTGCTCAGCTATCTGGCGGACGATGCTCCGACTCGTGCCTATTCGGACCGTCCGGGCTATGCCGACGATCCGCCGCCAACCGAATTCATGGGCTCGGCCCGCGTCACGCAGGACACCGGCTGGAATCCGCCGCAGGCCCCGCCGGTCGTTTGGCAGGGAAATCAGGCGAATCAGACAAATACTCCGTTTTCTCAATACCCGACGTATGTTTCTCCGAATCAGACCCTCGCCATAGTCTCCCTTGGTCTCGGTGTTGGTGCGGTTACAATCGGTTGGTGTTGTTCGTCCGGCTTTATTTTGTCGCCTGCGGCTTTGGTTACCGGATTCATTGCCCTTAATCAGATCAAGAAGGACCCGCAACTATATAGCGGTAAAGGTTTTGCGTTGGGGGGAATAATCACGGCAGCCATTTTCCTAGTGATCTATTTAGTGATTATAATAGGTTATCTGATCGCTGCTCTACTTAGCACGGTTGGTTAGCGTAGTCTGCATTTGGTACGTCTTGTGTGTTTTTGAAGTTTAGCTGATGCGTGTAACCTTGCACGTCGTTGCCGGGCCGCAAACCGGACGCGACTTCACATTTGATCAGCACGATACATTCATGATCGGGCGAAGCGAGGATGCTCAGTTTTGCTTGCCGCACGATCGTTTTTTTTCGCGCCATCACTGCATTCTCGAGATCGCTCCGCCGCAGTGTTTTCTTCGTGACCTCAGCTCGACCAACGGCACGTTCGTAAACGGCATCCGCGTCGAGACGGCCCATCTGAAACACGGCGACCGCATTCAGGGCGGCGAAACCGTGCTCGAAGTCGAGGTCGCCGCCGACC
>JABFSB010000410.1 GCA_013140875.1 Acidobacteriota bacterium | reverse complement strand
CGCTTTACTCGACCGCGGGGGCCGTTAAGACCTCGGTCCCGATCGTCCTTACGGGCAACCGGCCGGTCATTCAACTCAGGATAAATAATCGCGATGAGCCATTGAATTTCGTTCTCGATACCGGTTCGGGTATTTCGGTAATCTCGGACGAAACAGCAAAGAAGCTTAAAATAAACCCGATCACCAAAGGCGGGTTTGCAAAAGGCATAGGCGGCGATGGCCGGTTCGAGATCGTTTACGGATTTTTGCGCGAGGTTCAGATCGGCGAGGTCGAGGTGCGAAACGTACCGATATATATTCGCCGCTTTCATTCCGATTCCCAACCGGTTGACGGCTACATCGGCCTTTCGCTGATATCGAAGTTTCTTACAACGATCGATTACGGCAATCTAACCTTCTCGCTCGCAAAGGCGTCGGATGCTCCGCTAAGCGAATTGGCGAATACGATCGCGTTGCCTTTAAGGCTTACATCCAGCGGTTTTCTAAGCGGCGAGGTCCAACTTGCCGGGGTCGAGGCGCCGTTGAATTTTATAGTCGACACCGGGGCAAGCGTTTCGGTCATTTCCGACGAGCTTGCAACGCTCGACGCGATAAGTCCGTTTCTAAATCAAGAAAAAATGCGGGTAATCGGGTCGGCCGGCGTTACCGAAGGCGTCGCTTCGTTCCGCCTGCCCAGTTTAAGTTTCGGATCGCATTCGCGAAAAGACATTACCGCCATAGCTCTTGACCTGGGTATGATCAACGAAGCATCGGGCTTTGAACAGGCGGGCATATTGGGCGGTAATTTCCTGAAGAATTATCGGATGACGTTCGACTTCAAGAACTCAAAAGTGACCTTCTTTCCGGTGAATGTCGATCAGTAGTCTATGAAACTCAGCATTTATCTTGAAACGTCGGTCATCGGAGCGTATCTGGACAACACGGACCAGTTCCGCCGAGACCTGACGATCCGCTGGTTCGAACACGAATTGTCGGAGTATAAGGCCTACAGTTCTATCCTCGTTCAAAGGGAATTCGAACGGATAGACGAGCCGCACCGCACGGGCTATCTGAAAATAATCAAAGATTTAGACCGACTGGAGCTGGCCGAAGAGGTCGCGATCCTTGCCGAAGGTTACATTTCACGAGGTATTTTTCACAGAAAGTTTATTGCCGACGCGGTCCACGTCGCGTTGGCTTCCTTTCACAAGGTCGATTATCTGGTGACCTGGAATTTCGGCCATCTTGCAAATGTCCGCAAACAGGCACGCGTTCGTTTGTTCAATGCCGCGGCCGGTTTCTTTTCGCCGGCGATCGTGACTCCAGAATTTTTGGTCCACAGCTAAAGCTTCCCACGGCTCCCTTGACTACCGCACATAAGCCGTCCAACATCTAACCAGCATGTATCGCCGCCCGAAATTTCTTGAGGTATTGATCCGTATTCGCGAAGAGATGGCCCGCGAAGCAGATTATGACACGGACCTTTTCACGGAAATGGTTCGTTCGGGAAAGGCTTCAAGGAAAAAGAAGACGCATTCCCTGGCGGATGCGGCGACGCAGAATGGCGTCGAAGGCAAGAGAACGCGAACTGCCCGGAAATAGGGGTCCGGTTTACCGCCGAAGCGATTTGCTTGAGATTATCGGCCCGAATTGATTTAATACCGCCTGTCGGCTTTATAAAGCCTGTTCGAACTTGTTCACCTCATAAACGAATGTTTCGTTATCTTATCTCGATTGCCATTATCGGCGCGATAGTCTCCGCCTCGGGATATTTCTTTTTTCGCAATTATTTGGAACATCGCTATGACGAGCTGATCGCGCGGCAGGCTCGTGTGTTTAACATCGACGAGCGACTGGTTTGGAGCACTATCTACGAAGAAACCTGGTTCCGGGCGTGGAAGATCGGGGCTGACGCGGAAGTGGGCCTGATGCAGGTCACGCCTGCCGTAGCACGCGAGTGGGCAAAAGAAACCGGCCTGAAAGAATTCGAACGCCAGGCCGCCGAGAACGTGAATGAATTGCTGCTCGACCCGGAACGCAACATTCAAGTCGGATGCTGGTATTTCGAAAAGCTTCGTGAACGCTATCGCGGCCGCCCGGCCGAAACCGCCATGACACTCGCCGCATACAACGCCGGCCCAAGCCGCGTCGAAGAATGGACGAAAGACGCCGATCCACAAAGTCTGTCCGAAAATGATTTTGTTTCCCGCATCGGCATCGCCTCGACAAAAGCGTATGTTTCGTCGATTCTCGAACGCTACCGCGCCGATCCTGCGATAAAATAGCTGGTCGCTTTCCTCTGAAAATGAAGCTCTTAACAGCAGAATATTTGTTACCTATCGCTTCGGATCCAATATCGGGCGGAGCTGTTGCAATTGAAGGCCAAGCGATCGTCGCGGTTGGTGGTTCGGGTGAACTGAAGGCGAAATATCCGTCAGCAGGGGTCGAAGATTTCGGCAACGCCGCGATTCTGCCTGGATTTGTAAATTGTCACTCGCATCTCGAACTGACCGCGATGCGCGGTGCGCTGGACGATGTCGAGCATGATTTCAAGTCGTGGCTTTTGAAAATAAACGATCTTAGATCGGCCATGACGGACGCGGACATCGAGGACGCGGCCATCGCCGGAGCGATGGAAGGAGCGGCGGCGGGCGTGACCTGTTTTGGCGACATCGGCCGATACGGTCTTGCGGGCACTAAGGCCTTGAAACAAGTCGGTCTTCGCGGCATCGTCTATCAGGAAACGGAGTTTTCACCCGACAATCGGACGGCCGAAGGGGATTTTGCAAAGCTTGGTGCAAAGTACGAAGAGTTGCGAAAAGAGGAAACCGACCTCGTCAAGGTCGGTCTTTCACCGCATTCGCCTTATACGGTCGGTTCGCAACTTTTCGAACTCATTGCCCAATATTCGATTCTTAACCGCGTGCCGCTGAGCATTCATGCGTCGGAATCGTTAGACGAGATGAACTTGCTCGAAAAAGGCGAAGGTTTCTTTACGCAGTTCTATGAAAAGCTTGGGTTGGAATGGAACAGCCCGCACTGCACTCCGATCGAATATCTTGAACGGCTCGGCGTACTTTCCACGCGGCCGCTGCTGGCTCATTGCGTCACCGTTACCGACAGCGACATCAAAAAGATCGCGGCAAACCGGGCGTCGATCGCACACTGCCCGAAATCTAATGCAAAGTTCGGCCACGGTTACGCTCCGTTCGAGAAATTCCTCGACGCCGGAATCGCGGTCGGCTTGGGAAGTGATTCGGTCGCGAGCAATAACGT
>JABFSB010000120.1 GCA_013140875.1 Acidobacteriota bacterium | reverse complement strand
GCTTTTCATCGTATCCGTAAGCTATCGGGCTTTTACGGTCGGCAAAGCTTGCGTTGACGACCGATCCGCGGGCTTTCAGGTTCTGCGCTTCCTGAATCGACACGCCGGACACCATCCCGTAATCGACCGGTATCGACGCATTTCCTCCGACCGTTACAAAAAGTCCGCCGGCTTCGATAAAACGCTGCAGATTTGCGACGCCCTGGATGCCCATTCCGCCGCGGATATCGTCGGTCTGGTCCGGTGACATTCCCATGTTCGGCGTCAAGTCGGACTTTTTCCACGGGATCGGAGCTTCGGCATCGCTGAATTTCGGTATGCCCCGGACTATCGACTGGGCGCTGCCGCCGACGGGTCCCCAGATGATAACATCATATTTCTCGCGCAGATTTTCGGCCCTGCCCACATCCTGATCGGAAATGTAATCGTACGGAATACCGAGCCGATCGAGTTCGACCCTGTACCAGCCTTCGTTCTGCGTATTTATCCAGGTGTGGACAAGGGCGATGCGGGGCGTCGCGACAGCGTGCATCGTGACATCGGGGATCTTATCTACCGCGATCGCCGTTAGTCCGAGGTTGAATATTTCTTTTTTTACCCTGTCCCATATGTCGGCTGGGTTTCCGTCAGCTTTGATCACGTACGACCCGGCGTTGAGGCTCTTTTCACCGATCTTGAACGGCGATTCGGCCGCTGAAAATTTTATGTCTTTAAGGCGGTATCGAAGCTGCGCGATCGCGCTTTCGCCGGTGTGATTGACAACAATTCCGGCCGTCCCCTGCCCTTCCGTCTTACCGGAAACCTTGGCCGGCCCGTCGATCATCGACATCGCCGCCCCAAGAATTTTCTCGTCCTTCACGCGTACCGTTTTCACATTTCGCAGCGGGCCGAGCGTCCAGCCCGTGTCGTCATACGGCCGCGGATCGTTGACGTTATAATATTGCGTGTCGAGCAGCATATCGGCCATCCGCGAATAGGGCTGGTCCATCCGGACGACATAGCTTCCGGCACCGAATTTACCTTCTTTCGTCTCGACCGGGGCCGTCAAACGCTGCACCTCGCAGCCCTGCATTTTTAGCAGGTTCACGAGGTCGGCCGCCTCGACCGGACGCGTTTCGTCCGCCGGCAGAACATAAGCCGCCGGCCCTTCCGTTTTGGCCTTTGCGATCGAACGCTTGCCTTTGAGATAGAAATTATTCAGGAATCTTTCTTTGTTGGTTGCAACGTAATTCATCGCAAGCAGGATCGCACTCTGCTGCAAGTTGATATTGTTCCTGATCGACCACTTAACCTGCGGCAGCGGCGGATTAGGCCTGAACCAATCGCGGTTCGACTGTGGACCGACGACGCGGTCCATCGTATCGGCCCCGCCGTTGCCGAACGTTTCATAGAACCGTCCGATCGAGTTATGTCCGTTTGCTACATAGAACATGTAATTCGGCGCCCATCCGTCATAGAACCCGTGCGTCCAAACGCCCGGAACGCCGCGCTTCGTCATCTCCTGGATCTCGTAATAAGCAAGGTCCTGCCATTCGTTGACGACCATCGGGTCAAGCCACGCGTTATACGGCCCGGTACCCGTGGACGTATAAAGAAACGGCACCGACTCATGCAGGTCGTGCAGAACGGTCGGCTTGTATTCCAGAAACGTAGACATTTGATTACGCGTCAGCGCGAGGGCCATTCCCATTGAATCGCGATTGTTGTCGTGGGCCACGTACTTGCCCCAGTAGACCAGGCCGGGAACGCGTTTGCCCTCATTCGCTTTGCGATAGTTATACAGGTCGACCATCGCGTCGCGTCCGTCCACCTCAAGCGTCGGCGTGATCAGCACGATAACGTTTTTGCGAATCGCCTGGATCAAAGGCGTCTCTTCGACCGCGATGCGATAGGCCATTTCCATCAGCATTTCGGGCGAGCCCGTTTCCGGCGAGTGTATCGAACCGCTTGCCCAATAGATCGCCTTACCCTCGGCAACCAGCGCCTTTGCGAGCTCGTCATTTATCGTTCGAGGGTCGGACAGCTTTGAGGTTATCTCTTTGTACCGGTCCAGCTTTGCCAAATTTGCCTCATCCGAAACGGCGATCAGCAGCTGCTCGCGTCCCTGCTCGCTTTTTTGAGGAGCGATGAACGTTTTGATTCGCGGCGTCGTTTTTTCAAGCTCGCGGTAGTAGCGATATTGATCTTTGGTATAGGTAAGCTTGTTAGGCGTCCCGATCGGATAACCCAAAACCTTCTCCGGCGTGGGAACCTTGGCCGAAGCAGGCAGGTGATCCACGATCTCGGTCAAAAACTGCTTGTCCGTCGTGTTCTTAATGATCGATTCGGTATAGGCCGCGTCGACCGGCTGTACAAAACTCCCCTCCTTGTCGAAGGAGGGGTGGACGCCGTTTTTTGGCGGACGGGGTGGTTCTGATTTCGACGATGTTTCTTTCAGTCTCGCCTGACCGTTTACCCCTGTCTGCGAAAACAAAGGCGTCCACAAAGCAAACAACAACACCGCTGCAGCAACCCGTTTCATAAGTCGTCTCTCCGGTTCAATTATTTGGAAAAAGTTAAGATTTGAACACTTTCGATTGTATCAGAAGCAGGTTGACGATACCTAAAGAGGCTCAAAAGAACGGGGCGTAACCAATCATGAAGAAGCCCGCGCGTAAGCAAGGGCGTAACATCCAACCATGCAGAAGCCCGCGCGTGAGCAAGGGCTTAATGCGGAACGCTGAGAGGAGGCCCTTGCTACGCTTGGATGTTACGCCCTTGCTCACGCGCGGGCTTCCGCATCGTTTTCTAATACAGATACGAACTCTGCGTCGGGACGTCGCCGGTTGCACCGAATTGGGTGGCTTGGAGGCCGGTGGTGGAGTTTATGATGTACCACGTGGCGTTGGCCGGGCGGAATACGGCGATGTCGGTCTTGCCGTCGCCGTCGTAGTCGGCCGCGACCGGGACATCACCTGCCTGCCCCCAGCTTTGCGAGCCGAATCCGGCGGTCGTTCGACTGAGGAACCACTGGCCCGTCGAGAGGCGGAACACGGCCAGATCGGTCGCTCCGTCGCCGTCGAAATCGCCGGTTGTCGGGATATCGTCGCCTTCGCCCCAGGTCTGGACAAAGAATCCGCCGCCTGATTTGATGATGTACCAGTTGTGGTCCGACGGCCGATAAACCGCCGTGTCGCCGATCCCGTCGGCATCGAAATCACCGACCATCGGCTTGTCTCCCGCCGCTCCGAACTGGGTCGGAGTCAACGGCCCGGTCGCCGTCGATCTCGGATACCA
>JABFSB010000336.1 GCA_013140875.1 Acidobacteriota bacterium | reverse complement strand
ACGCAATATGGCGACGATCGGCGGCAATCTGATCAACGCGTCGCCCATCGGCGACATGACGATCTGGTTTCTCGCGCTCGACGCCGAGATCGTCTTCGGTCACGGGCGGCACATGCCTTTGAAAAATCTTTATCTGGATTATAAAAAGCTGGCCAAGACCGACAGCGAGTTTATCAAGGCGGTCCGCTTTCCAAAACCGGCGTCGGACTTTCGCTTCAATTTCGAAAAAGTATGTAAGCGTACCTATCTGGACATTGCGACCGTCAACACCGCGATCTCGTTAACGGTCGAAGGCATTCCCGGCAAAGACTGGACGCCGCCCGCGTTGACCAGCGGTGATCAATTTTCCACCCACGAAGCCTGGCTCGCCGACGCCTTCAACGAAAAAGGCGGACCGCCCGGCCAGCAGATCGAGTTCACGATAAAAGCTTGCCATGCGGCGGCCGGCGGCGTCGCTCCGGTCCCGCTTTATTTAAGGGAAACATCCGAGTTTCTCGTAGGCAAAGAAATAAACGAAGACGTTATCGCTGCCGCAAACGAAATTATGCAGGCCGAGATCTCGCCGATCTCCGACGTGCGCGGCACCGCCGAATACAAACGATTGCTGCTCAGACAGCTTTTCCGGGCCCACTTTTTGGAGTTATTTGCCACAAAGTTTTCCGAGCGTAACTGAATAGTTTTTCTTTGGTGTTCTCCGCGATCTTTTTTTGACTATGCAGAATATCGACTCAAAATTACATGTCCGCGGCGAATCCGTTTACCTGGATGATATTCCGGTCATTCAGGGGACGCTGTACGCCTGCGTGTTCGACTCGCCCGTTGCGCATGGGAAATTGAAGAACGTTGTCACGGACAAAGCCGAGAAATGCGAAGGAGTCGTTCGCGTGATAACTGCAAAAGATCTGCTCGGTGAAAACCAGATCGGCGGGATCGTTCAAGACGAACCGCTGCTGGCCGACGGCGAAGTTCATTTTCAAGGCCAGCCGATCGCCGTAGTGATCGCAACGAGCGAAGAGCTGGCGCGAAAGGCCGCCAGGGAAATTCATGCCGCGATCGAACCGCTGCCCATTGTTACCGACCCGCGCGTTGCGGCAGCGAACGGCGACCTGATCGTGCCGCCAAAGCAATTCGTGCTTGGCGACGCCGCCGCGGCTTTTGCCGAATGCGAACACGTGTTCGAGGGTCGGGCCGATATCAACGGCCAGGAGCATATCTACATCGAGCCGCAGGGTGCCTACGCGGTGCCGACCGAAAATGGCGGACTGCGCGTTTACTCGTCGACACAGGGACCGACGGCCGTACAGCGGGCGGTGTGTCGCGTTACCGGACTGCAAATGCACCAGGTCGAGGTTGATGTTCAGCGGCTTGGCGGCGGGTTCGGCGGCAAAGAAGATCAGGCAAACGCGTGGGCCGGTATCTGTGCCGTGGCGGCGCAGTTGATAAAACGTCCGGTCAAATATGCTCTTCATCGCATGGAAGATATGCGAATGACGGGCAAACGGCATCCGTATTCGGCCGATTACAAGATCGGACTGGACGGCGATTTGAAAATACAGGCGTATGAGGTCACGTTCTATCAGAACGCGGGTGCCGCCTGTGATCTTTCTCCGCCGGTGCTTGAGCGAACTTTGTTTCACTGTACGAACTCTTACTTCGTTCCGAATGTTAAGGCGACGGCTTATTGCTGCCGAACGAACCTGCCGCCCAACACGGCCTTTCGCGGCTTTGGCGGTCCACAGGGAATGTTCGTTATCGAATCGGCCATTGCCCACGCCGCCGAAAAACTTCACGTAAAGGCTTTTGAGATCCAGCGGAAAAATTTGATCGGCAACGATGACGAATTTCCTTACGGGCAAAAAGCGGAAAGCGAAGCGATCACGACCTGGACACAGGCAAATGCGGCTTATGATTTTGGCAGGCTGCAGGCCGAGGCACACGAATTCAACGGCTGGTCGAAATACCTGCGAAAAGGCGTCGCGGTCATGCCGGTCTGTTTCGGAATTTCGTTTACAAAAACGCCGATGAATCATGCCCGCTCGCTCGTCCACGTCTACACGGACGGCAGCGTTGCGGTTTCGACCGGGGCCGTGGAAATGGGCCAGGGCGTAAACACAAAGATCGCTCAGGTTGCGGCCAAGGTTTTCGGATTGCCGATCGAGTACGTCAAGATTCTTCCTGCAAACACGCTCCGGATTGCCAACACGTCGCCGACGGCTGCGTCCGCCGCCGCCGACTTGAACGGCAAGGCAACCCAAACCGCGTGCGAAGCCATCCGGGGCCGCCTGTTAAAAGTGGCAAAAGAACTGATCGAAGCCAAATCGACGGCCGGTTTATCCTTGCGTGATCGTTCCGTTTATCGAAAAACCGAAAATACAAACCTTGACTGGCATTCGCTCGTGATGGAAGCACATTTACAGCGTGTCAGCTTGAGCGAGCATTCGCACTATGCAACTCCCGGCATCGATTTCGACTGGGAAACCGCCAAAGGGCATCCGTTTGCATATCACGTCTACGGAACCGCGGTCGTCGGCGTAACCGTCGATTGTCTGCGTGGCCGCTATGAGGTCGATTATGTAAAGTGCTGTCACGATTTCGGCACGTCCATGAACACCGCCGTCGATCACGGCCAGATCGAAGGCGGCATCGTCCAGGGCCTGGGGTGGATGACAATGGAAGAGGTCGTTTACGACGACGAAGGCAAATTGCGCTCGAACGCGCTTTCGACCTATAAAGTGCCGGACATTTATTCCGTCCCAAAAGAAATTACGATCCTTCCGCTTGAAACCAAAAACAAAAGCCTCGCCCTGTTCAACTCAAAAGCCGTCGGCGAACCACCCCTGATGTACGGCATCGGAGCTTATTTCGCGATAAGAAACGCCGTAAAAGCATTCACCGATTGTTCGCCCGAATTCGATTGTCCGTTCACGCCGGAAAAAGTTCTGATGAATCTGTACGCGAATGACCCGATTTGATTGCTGTCCTAATTTGAGCTGCTAAGTTCTTTTTACCTTCCTCTTCTCATTCGGTGGTCAGGGTTTCATTAAGTTAAACTTTTTTCGTGCGAAGCGAACTCGAGTTCTGGCGGTTTATAGACGGTCGGATGAAAAGCGGCGAACCGGTCGTGCTTCTGGTCGTAGCCGAAAGCTCGGGCAGCAGCCCGGGCCGCCGCGGTTACAAAATGGCCGTGACGGCAACCGAGCTCCGCGGCAGCATCGGCGGCGGCGTCATGGAAGTGAATCTTGTCGAAACGAGCCGCAACCTGTCAGAACCGGGAGCCATAGC
>JABFSB010000194.1 GCA_013140875.1 Acidobacteriota bacterium | reverse complement strand
CTCGCGGACAAGGCCGGCCAGGCGTTGTTCAGCATCGAAACAACTTCGATAAAGCTTGCCGACCTGCTGCGTTCGATCTCGGATTCGGCAAAGTATCAGGCGAAAAGCTCGGAAGACATCTCGAATTCCATGGCAAGTATTTCCGAGGTAACCGAACTGGTCGAAAACGGATCGAAACGGGCCGCCGAATCCGTCCGCTCGCTCGTGAGGCTTTCCGACGAACTGCAGGGTTCGGTCTCGCCATTCAAGCTGCCGGTGGATGGCTCGTCATCCGATGCCGCCGCCCGCAGTCATTTGATTCACTGATCCTAAAAAAGGCCGCAATTAAGAAATGGATCCCGCACAATTACAATTTTTCGTTCAGGAAGCCGAAAGCCGCTTGCGTGCTGTCCGCAGTTCGCTGCTCATTTCCCGCCAGGATGGTTCGGGGCCGGACCTAAAGTCACAGATCGGCCCGATCCAGGCCCTGCGCCAAAAAGCCGGGCTTTTGGACCTCAGCTCGCTCGAAACGGTCCTTGCCGAGCTTGAAAATGTATCGGCCCACTCATTCCCGGTTGGAGAGCCGCTTTCCGATTATGATTTCAGGATACTTCTCGACCTCGTTTCGCACGCTGAGGCCGAAGTGGTCAAGCTTCATGTCAGGACGGACGAACAAGTGATCGATCTCGGCGAGTTTGTCGACAACTCGTTCGATATTCTCCAACTGGATGCCCTTCTGGATACGTCCGCGATCGCGGAACCGCAGGAAGCTGCGTCCGCCTCGGAACCCGAAGTGGAGGCCGAAGACGAATTCGAGGCCGACGAAGAAATGCTCGAGATCTTTGCGGAAGAGGCCGAGGAACTTCTCGGTAACATCGAAACGAATCTCGCCCTTTTGTCGGCCGCACCCGATAATCGCGAAGCCCTTTGGGAAGTCCGGCGTCATGCTCACACGTTTAAGGGGGCCGCCGGGATCATCGGGTTGAAGAAGCCTTCAAAACTCGCCCACCGCATCGAAGATTTATTGGACCACCTGTCGCAGAACGGGATCGTTCCGACCGCCGGAATACTGGATCTGATAGGTAACGCCACCAGTTGCCTGCGCGTCATCACAAAAGGCGATACCTCGCCCGGGGCCCTGGAACAAACAGCCGAAATATATAAAGCTTTCGATTCGGTGATGATCGAGCTTACGACCGGCCCGGCCGAGCCAGCATCGGTCGAAGCCGTAGCCGCGACACCCGAACCCGCCGCTCAACCCGTTGCCGTAGAGAAACCAGCGGAGGTTGCGGACAATTCGCAGCAAGCTCCGCGGCCGATCGTACGCGTTTCGATAAACCGACTGGACGAGCTGGTACGGATCGTACGCGATCTGGTCGTCAGCCGGTCGATGATGGAGCAGCGTATTGCCGAGTTTGAAAATCATCTGGAAACGATGGCTCGCACAACGCGGCGGCTGCAGGCGGCTAACGCCCAGATCGAAAACGACTTTGAGGCCTCGATGCTCGGCTCGCAAGTGCCGGTTTCGTTCAGCCAAAGAAATCCTTTTCAGGACGTCCCGTCGACCTTGGACGAAGCCGCTGAATTCGATTCGCTCGAGCTGGACCGCTACACGGATTTTCATCAAAGCTCGCGCGAGTTGTCCGAGGCGACACAAGACTGTTTTGCGACCATCACCGCGCTTGAAGCGCTGAAAGATACGCTTGAGGCCGTGTTCGACGATCAGCGTCGCCTGATCGAAGAGACTCAGGAAAAGGTGATGCAGATCCGCCTTATCCGCTTTGGCTCGATCGCCACCCGTATCCAGCGTGCCGTTCGCGTGACCTGCGAGGAAGAGAACAAACAGGCTGAAATACTTATCGAAAATCAGGAGGTCGAGATCGATACCGACCTGCTCGATTCGCTTGTCGAACCGTTGATGCACCTGATCCGCAATGCCGTCGTTCACGGCATCGAACCGCCGGACACACGCCGTCTTGTCGGCAAACCCGACGCCGGCCGGATAGCGGTGAGGCTGACGAATGAAGAGACCCATATCGAGTTGAGAGTTTCGGACGACGGCCGCGGAATATCGGGCGGCTATCTGCGCGAACGCGCCATCAGTGCCGGTTTGATCGATCCACAGACGGCCGCCGCGCTGGATGCCGACGAGTTGTTGTCGTTGATGTTTATGCCCGGCCTGACCACCGCGGAAAAATTAACGATGAGTGCCGGACGCGGTGTAGGAATGAGCATCGTAAAGGAAAGTGTCGAGGCACGGAACGGATCGATATCGGTCGAAACCTTCCCCCAGCAGGGAACCACGTTCACCGTCAAGATTCCGCTTGCTTTCGCCGTTGCACAAAGCCTTCTGGTCAAGTCCGATGGAAATTCCGCGGCGATCCCGTTGAAGGTAGTAAAGCAAGTAATCGAGCTTCAACCAGGTGATATATTTGCGCACGAAAGCCGCTCAGCCGCCAATATCGGCTCCGACCGATATGAGGTGCGTTATCTGAGCGATTTCTTCCCGGCACGCCAACGGCGCGAAGAACCGGATGAAGTATTGAACACACTTCTGATCGAAACGGGCGAAGACCGATTTGCCTTAATTATCGACGAAATAGTAAAAACCGAAGAGATCGCGATCAAACCGCTGGGTAAGCCGCTTGATACTTTATCCCTGGTGCTCGGAGTAAGCGTATTGGGAAATGGTGAGATCGTGCCCGTATTGGATGTGTCACAACTATACAGATCGGAACCCGTGGACCGGACCGCGACGCCTGTTGCCGTCGAACCCGAAAAAAGAACGCGAGTGCTGGTCGTGGATGATAGCCCAAGCGTCCGCCACATGACCTCGAAAGTAATTACTTCGGCCGGATGGGAAGCCTTAACGGCGAAAGACGGGGTCGAAGCTTTAGAGGCGCTGCACAACGGCGATCTTCCGGATGTGATACTGACCGATGTCGAGATGCCCCGAATGGACGGGTACGAGCTCGTCGCGGCGGTCCAGAAAGACGAGATTCTGCGTGCGGTCCCGATGGTGTTCATCACGTCCCGGGCCAGCGACAAGCATCGCGAACGCGCCGCCGAGCTGGGCATTAACGAATATCTAACAAAACCTTTTGTCGAGTCGGAACTTGTCGGACTGGTCGAGCGGCTTTGCCAGCCGGAAACCGTCATTTAGTCGGCGGTTTGCTCGGCCGTATCTCCACCTTGCTGGGAAGGGCTCTGGCATCCATACGCAAGAGGTCGAGCACTACGCCGGCAATGTCCGCGGGCTGAAGCTGCCACGATTTTTCATCACTGGGCGAATCGCCCCCGAACGAAGTGTTTACAC
>JABFSB010000173.1 GCA_013140875.1 Acidobacteriota bacterium | reverse complement strand
ACGTCGTTGTGATCATATTTCGGATCGGCTGCTTCGATTATCAGAAAGAACTTTTCACGCGTTGCAAGGGCGAATCTCGGTACATTGAAAACCGGATGATAAGGCCGGGGCAGGCCGTTCAAGAACAACATTCCGAAAACGGCGGTAAATCCGGCCAGCAGAATAGTCAGTTCGTAAGAAGGCGGTATGAACGACGGCCAGCTAAGATAGGGCCGGCCGCCGATATTCAAAGGATAATCGATGTAATGCACGAACGTCTGCAAAGCGAGACCGGACAAAAGCCCCGTGATACCACCGCCGAAAACGAGCAGCGGCAGGATGCTCCGCTTAATGCCGAGGGCTTCATCGATCTCATGCAGCGGAAACGGAGAAAACGCGTCCGTCTTGGTGTATCCGGCAAGGCGAGCCTTATTCGCCGCGTCCACCAACTCGGTCGGCGTATCGAATTCCGCCATCACTCCGTATAGATTGCTGTCCATAAACTTATTGATTCATTCGTTCATTTTTCATTGATCCATTTTGGAAAACCGTAAATGAATCAATGGCCAAATGTATCAATGAACAAATTCCCTTATCGGTTCGGCTCGTCCGTCTTCTCCCACGTGTATTCCACTTCTAAAACGCTTTCGTCAAAATCCTGCTGACGCCCGTGCACGTTTGCATCCGGCAGCAGCGTCCGCACCTCGAAAATCGAGATGATCGGCAAAAACCGCACGAACAAAAAGATCAGCGTGAAGAAAAATCCGATCGTTCCGATAAACATCGACCAGTCAAATATAGTCGGCGAGTACATCGCCCAAGACGATGGCAAAAAGTCGCGGTTAAGACTGGTCACGATAATCACGAAGCGCTCCAGCCACATACCGACGCTTACGACCAGAGAAATAATGAAAAGCCAGAACGGACTTTCCCTAAACCTCTTGAACCACAAAAGCTGGATCGACATGCCGTTGCAGAAGATCAGCAGCCAGTACGACCACCAATACGGACCTTCCCAAATACGATTCTTCACCATGAACACTTCATATTCGGAAGCGCTGTACCAGCCAAAAAACGCCTCCATCGCATACCCGTAAACCACGATCAACCCGGTCGCAAGCATCACCTTGCCCATATAGATGAGATGGGTGTCGGTGATGAAATCCTTCATGTTGTACCAGACGCGAAGCGGTATGCAGAGGATAAGTACCATCGCAAATCCGGCAAAGATCGCACCGGCCACGAAATACGGCGGAAAAATGGTCGCGTGCCAGCCCGGCACCTGCGACACCGAGAAGTCGAACGACACGATCGAGTGGACCGAAAGCACGAGCGGCGTCGAGATGCCGGCTAATAAAAGGTAAGCGATCTCGTACCGGTGCCAATGACGGGCACTTCCGCGCCAGCCCCACGAAAGGGCTCCGTACACAAATTTAAAGAACTTATTTTTCGCTCGGTCACGCAGCGTCGCAAGATCGGGAATCAGCCCGACGTACCAAAACAGCAGCGAGATCGTCGCATAAGTCGAAACCGCGAAAACGTCCCAAATAAGCGGCGAGCGAAACTGCGGCCAAATGCCCATCGTGTTCGGGTACGGGAACAACCAGTATGCCGCCAGCCACGGACGGCCCGTATGCAGCAGCGGGAACATGGCGGCGCAGGCCACGGCGAACAGCGTCATCGCCTCGGCAAATCGATTGATCGAGGTACGCCACTTTTGATTGAGCAGCAGCAAAATGGCCGAGATCAGCGTTCCGGCGTGACCGATGCCGATCCACCAAACGAAGTTAATGATATCGAACGCCCAGCCAACCGGCTGATTGTTTCCCCAAATTCCGATACCGCGTGCCAGCAGCGTCGTCACTGCGAACAAAAGAAGCTGTGCGACCATGAAAGCTATCGCAAAACCGATAAACCAGTGATACGGCGTCTTTTTCTTTAGGGTCAGGTCACCGATCTTGTCCGAAACGGTCGCAAACGTATGGTCGCCCTCGACCATCGGCGGATAAACCCTCTCCTGAATTTCCTTTAACTCGGCCATATTCTTGATTCAGTTCCCAGTTTCGTTCCAAGCCTCATTCATTTTGAATCGGGATTGAACGCGTAAACCTTTAATGTCCGCTTTCGCCGCCTTCCGTCTTTTCGCCTTCGGCTTTTTCAGGAGCGTGCGATTTTGGCAGCTTCAGCGGCCTGAAATCGGGCATTTCCTTGTTCTGGTTCTTCAACCCGGCCAGATATGTGGTCCGCGGCTGAGTATTCAACTCATTGAGCAGATTATAGTTACGATGGTCTTTCTTCGACTTCGCGATCTTGCTCAACGGATCGTTCATGTCACCGAAAATGATCGCTCCCGTCGGACAAGCCGATTGACACGCTGTCAGAATTTCGCCGTCCGCTATCGGCCGAGCGTCTTTTTGTGCTTCGATACGGACGGCCGCAATACGCTGCGTGCAGTACGTGCACTTTTCCATTACGCCGCGGCTTCGGATCGAAACTTCCGGGTTTCGCAAAAGCTTGTACTGCGGGGTGTCCCAATCCTGGTAAAGCAGGAAGTTGAACCTACGCACCTTGTACGGACAGTTGTTCGAGCAATAACGCGTGCCGACACAGCGGTTGTAGACCATGTCGTTCAGCCCTTCGGGGTTGTGCACGGTGGCCGTAACCGGGCAAACCACCTCGCACGGCGCCTGTTCGCACTGCTGGCAAAGAACGGGCTGGAAGTGCGAGCCTTCGGGATTGTTCACGTCGTTGCCGGTGAAATACGAATCGATTCTCAGCCAATGCATTTCACGGCTCTTCTGGACTTGCTCCTTGCCGACCACGGGAATATTGTTCTCCGACTGACAGGCAAGCACGCAAGCATTGCAGCCGACACACGAGTTGAGGTCGATGGTCATTGCCCACCGGTTGTTCTCGGCGTACTGCTTCGAATAGACATCGTCGTAAGCCGATTTATACATCGACTTATCGTAGAAATCCTCCTGGTGCCACTTTTCGGGCGTGGCCTCGAACACATCCGCGTCGAAAACACGCAGAATATCGCGGCCTTCCATATTGAAATGGATCTGCGTCGTCGCGATCTCGGCCTTTTCGCCCGTCGCCTTGACCCCGCCGAAACCGTAGTTCATCGCGTCGGAACGCATCACGTCGAAAGCATTGTAGCCTATGGGTTTACCGTCCGGCGTGCCGATCCGCCCAGCACGCGTCCGGCCGTAACCCATAAATATCGTCAGGACGCCATCGGGCTGGCCCGGCGATATCCAGACGGGGACGGCTTTTTTAATGTCCGCGCCCTGATAGGTCAGCGTCACGGTGTCGGCCGCCATGTTCGATCCGTGGGTGTTTATGAACGCGATCCCACGCTCGCCGCCCGAGATCTCATCCGGGTCGTTACCGCGATTAAGATTTAGTTCGGCGGCTGTCTTCGGGCTAACCAGGGCAACGTTGTCCCACGTGATCTTTGTCAGCGGGTTCGGAAGCTCTTGCAGCCAGCCGTTGTTCGTAAAGCGGCCGTCGTACACGCTCGGATCCGGTAGGATCGATATTTCCAGACCTGAGCCTGACGGTTTTACTTCGGGCTGGCTCAGAAATGCAGAGCTTGCCGTCACTGTCTTTGCGGGCAAAGCGGTGTTCGGCACAAATCCATCGTGGACCGCCTTGCGCCAATTGTCTTCGAACGTCCGCGGCGAAGCCGGTGCGGCAGTCGCGGCAGCTTTTTCCGCTACGGGCGTCGGAGTGGCGGCTGGCCGCTCGGCGATTGTTATCGTTTCCCTAGAGGCTTCATCCTTCGGCGACGGCTGAGGAGTCGCAACCGGAACCGCCGCCGTCATCGTCTGCGTCTGCCAATAACCCTTGACGATATCGAGGTCTTTCTTGTCGAAGTTCTCCCGGAAGAAAAGCTGGACGATCTCGTGAGCGCTCTTCCCGCCGTAAAGCGGTTCGATCAGCGGCTGGACCAGTGTGACGCTGCCGTCGTAAGCGCGGGCGTCACTCCAACCTTCCAAATAATGTTTCGCCGGGATATGCCAGGACGAAATCTCGGCTGTTTCATCGAAGTACAATCCGAGATGGACGCTGAGCGGCACTTTGTCTTTCAGTCTCTCGAGGTTCAACTTCAGATCGGCCGGCGTGTTGTACGCCGGATTTCCGCCGAGCATGACGAGCATCTTTACGCGTCCGCCGTCGATGTCGGCAACCAATTCGCGAAGCTGTTCGATCTGCGTCTTTTCGTAGGGCGAAAGCGGTTCGGTGTACGTAACGGTTTGCCCGACGTTTCCCAGCGCTCCGTTTATCGCATGGGCGACCGCGTGAACGGCCGGCGGCTGATTGTCGCCCGCGACGACCAGCGATTTACCTTTATGCTCGTTGAGGTCCTTGGCGACACCCGCGACCCATGCGGCGTTGGCGGTATCGGTCGAGTTCGCACCGGCGACGCCGACCGCTTTTGCTACAGCCTTTGCGATCTCGGCTACCTGGCTCGGCTTGACCGCGAGACGGTGGTCCGCCTTTGAACCGGCCAGCGTTGTCGTGGTTTCGACCACGTAAAGGCGGCTCATTTCGGCCCCGTTCTCGGGCAATTGCCGCGTCTTTATCGCATCGGCCATATACCTCGGATTCGAGCCCGAAAAAATATCGGCGTCAAGCAAAAGGACCCGCTCGGCCTTATCGAACTTGTAAACGGCGTGAGCCGGCGAACCAAATGCAAGCTTGGCCCCGGCGATCGCGTTATCGCTATTGACCGGCTCGTACTGGACCCATTTCATGTTGGGCAGTTCGGTTTGAAGCTGTTTTATTTGGGCCTGAAGCGTCGGCGAGGTAACGGTTTCGGTCAATATCCTAATTCCCGCACCGCCGTCCTTTCCGTTTTCGGCGACCGCCGCGCGGAAGGCCGTAGTGAAGTTCAACCACGATTTCGTCGAACCGTGATAAAGGATTTCCTGCGACCGGTCCGGATCGTACATGTCAAGAAGCGAAGCCTGTGCCAATACATCCGTCGCCCCGAGACTGCCCGGATGTTCGGGATTACCTTCTATTTTTATCGGACGGCCCTCGAAAGATTTTGCCAGCAGCCCGGTCGCGACCCCGTTCACCGTCATCGCCGTTGCAAAGAACAGCGGCTTGCCCGGCAGCACATCTTCGTTCGAGCGCACGTTGGGCACGATTTTTTCCGCCGGCTGGATAACGCATCCGCTCAAACCCGCAAAAGCGAGCGTGGCACCCATTACCTTTAAGAAGCTGCGGCGCGTGACCGGATCGTTCCACTCCTGGCCATGGGCCGGGTACTCGCGTTTTACAAACTCTTCGAATTCCGGCGTGTCGGCAAATTCTTCGACGCTGCGCCAATAGTCCCTGCCGCTTGAGCCGAGGATCTTGTCCCGCATCGACGCAAAGTTTTGTTTACTTTCGGGGCTCTTCATTTTGCTTGTCAGAGTTCACGCTTTCAGCGTGTTTCTTCCACCGGAGTGCAAACTAAAGTTTGAACTCTCAACCTTCTACCGATGACAGACCGAACAACTGGTCATCATCTCCTTGCTTCTGATCTTGTATTTTGCCTTAAGGTCCAGGCGCTCTTTCGCATCGAGATCGCCGTCCTGCCACTGCATGTTATATATCTCCGATTTCGGACGGATGAATTTCTCCGGCTCGCGGTGGCACGCCAGGCACCATTCCATTTGCAGCGTATTTTGCTGGTAGACGGCCGGCATATTGTCGATCTGGCCATGGCAGGTCGAGCAGCCAACGCCTTTTGCCACGTGAATGCTGTGATTGAAATAAGCAAATTCCGGCAGATCGTGCACCCGCTCCCATTCGATCGGTTTGTTGTCGCGGTAGCTGGCCCGGACCGGTTCAAGATACGGGCTGTCCGACCAGATCTGGCTATGGCAATTCATGCACGTCTGCGTCGGCGGCATTCCGGCTGTTGCGGTCGTTTCGACTGTAGAGTGACAGTAGCGGCAATCTACACCGTCGTCGCCGACATGGTGTTTATGGCTGAATTGGACCGGCTGCTGCTTTTCCAGATAACGGCCGGTTAAATAAGACGAACGGGCAAGCTGCGTATAGGCAAAAAAGGCGGCGCCGGCCAGAACAACACCCATCAGCATCGAGATCCTGGCGATATTGTTTGCACTTTTACTAAAAAATTGTGCCATCGTTATGACTCGCTAAGCGTACCGCGGATTGAAAACCTAAACCTCGGCGAAATCTCGGACCACTGAAAATCCAAAGCCGGGGGAATTTGCGAATTATTTTGCTTGAGAAAACTAACCGTAAAACGTTCAACCAATATTACTAAAACTTTTGGAATCCGCAAATTCTAGTTAGAAAATATGCCTGTCGTGAAAGCGGCGCAACCTGATGGTCGATTAGCCTTACTAATAAGCCAAATTACCTATCCGACAATTTTCTTCTTAATTTTCGGCCGCGATCAGTGCCGCACCGGCCGCGGCCGCATTGCGGCCCAGGGTGCCCGAAACTATTCGCGTGCTGGCGAATGAGGGACCGAAGGAAAGTTCCCGGGCACGGCTGACGACTGCGTCGAGGACATGATGTCCTGCTTCCATTAATTCGCCGCCGATGACGATGGTCTCAATATTTAGCAGGTTAATGACACTCGCGATCGCCGTGCCGACGTATTCGCCGGTCCGGCTGAGCATCATTTGGGCAAGATCGTCCTCGGTTCCGGCGGCGGCAACGATGTCGGTTATGCCGATCTCGCCTTCCAAACTGCTCAAGGAAGATGTGCTGTCCTGAAGCATCCTGCTGCGTGTGCGCCGCACGATGTTTGCCGACGAGGCCACGTCCTCAAGCCGCATTCCTTCCGAGTTGATCGCCACGTAGCCGAATTCACCCGCGAATCCGGATTTCCCGCTCCATATTTCTCCGTCAAAGATGAACGCTCCGCCGACGCCGGAACCCAGCGTTGCGTAGAAGATATTCCTGCTCTCCCGGCCGGCTCCGAGACGGAACTCGCCATAAGCCGCCGCATTTGCGTCGTTTTCGATGATCGTTGGCAGGCCCGAGACCTCGTGTACGCCTTTTGCCAGATCCACTTCGGAATGCTCGGGTATATGTGCGGAGAATGCGACGCGGCGCGTGTCGCGGCTGATCAGGCCAGGAACGGCGACGCCGATCGATTCGATACCGCTGAACTCACCTCTAATCTCGGCGATGAATGCATCCATTTGTTCGACCGTACCGGCGGACGCATTGAAATTTCTTCTAAAAGTTTTTGCGATCGTGCCGCCTTCGTCAAGGCAAACGGAGTTAAGCACTGAAGAGGACACTTCGATGCCAAGGCTTCTCTTACCGTGACCTGGGGTTTGCGCCATTTTGTAAAATGTTTTGCGGTTCCGAAACTAACGCGATTTTAGACACAGCCGGTGGAACTGTCAAACATTACTCTAAAACCCGAATAGTTTGACTGCGGTGCCCTTGAAAGCTACTCTTTTCAAGGCCATCCGGATTCACCTGTGGACCGCCCGCGTTTATGGATCAACTGTCGCATATAATCGAGCAATACGGTATTTACGCCGTTTTTGCCCTTTGCACGATCGAAGGCGACATAACACTTTTGATGTCGGGTGCGATGGCCCAGCGGGGCTTTTTCGGCAACTATAGTTTTTTGCAACTGTTCGTGGCCGGAACGCTCGGCGGAATGCTGGGCGATCACATCGGTTACGGGGTCGGCCGGATTTTCCATCAAAACGCGAAAGACTATCGGTTCTACCAAATGGCCCAGCCACGCATCGAACGGCTGATCGCCAAGTTCGGAAAATTTGCTCTTGTCTTTTCAAAATTTATCTATGGCATCCGCGTCGCGACGTGCGTTTTCTACGGGATCGGGAAAATGCCGTTTCTGCGGTTTCTTGCATTGGACGCGATCAGCTGTTCGCTCTGGGTTTTATTGCTCGGCGGAACCGGTTACATTTTCAGCGGGGCGATCACCTCGATAATCGGCGATTTCCGCCAGGTCGGGATCGCATTGTTTTTCGTCATTCTTTTCGCGGTCATCATTATCTATGCAGTTGAGCGATACTGGCTCTCCGAAAAGGTCGAAGAGGCCAGCCCGGAAACGATCCACAAGATCGAGGAAAAACTGCACGCCATCGAAGAGATAGCCCAGGGAAAATTTCACGACCTGAGCGAACGGCTGCACCTTACCCGCGACGCCAGTCGGGACGAACCTGAAGAACCGAAGATCAAAAAATCCGAAGCCTCAAAGGCCGCAAAAAAATAACCGCCTCGGGCGGGATCGTTTCGGACCGAAACAATCGATATTTGCACTCACCGAATTTAGCCTTTAATCTGTATACCGCTCGAAACTCCATATGATCATCGAAACCTCTGCCCCGACGCGGGTCGACCTGGCCGGCGGGACCATCGATATTCCACCGCTTTTTCTCTTTCATGAAGGGGCTTCCACGGTAAATTTCGCCGTCGATCTGCTGGCCAAATGCCGCATAGAAACGCGTGGGGATGATGTCATCCTGCTTGAATCGGTGGACCGCGGCGTTGCGTTCGAAACCTCGCTGGATAAGATGGGCGAGTTGAAAAACGAACCGCGTCTTGAGCTGCTTTCAAAGCTCGTCTATTTCTTCAAGCCCGAGGTTGGTTTCAACATGATCACTGATTCGCAAGCACCGGCGGGAGCCGGCCTTGCGGGGTCATCGACACTCAACATCGCCTGTATCGGAGCTCTTAACAAACTCGTCGGCGACCGCTATACGCCCGACCGGTTTATCCCGATCGCGGCCAATGTCGAATGCCAGGTGATAAAAGTACCGACCGGCTTTCAGGATTATTATTCGGCGCAATACGGCGGAGCGGCTTCGATCCATTTCGCACCGGACGGCATCCGCCGCGAAGCCCTGGACATCGACCTAAAAACGCTTCAGGACCGGGTCGTGGTTCTTTACACCGGCGAGCCGCGAAACTCGGGCACGAATAACTGGGAAATAACCAAACGCCACATCGACGGCGACCGCGAGCTTTACGACATCTTCGAAGGCATCCGCGACGATGCGACGAAACTTCGTTCAGCCCTGCTCGAAAACGACTGGACCCGTGTCGGCGAGATACTGACCCATGCCTTCCCGCACCGAAAACGCCTTTCGCCGATGATCACCACGCCCCACATGGACGACCTGATCAACGTAGCCCTCCGAAGCGGTGCCATCGCCGCCAAAGTGTGTGGCGCGGGCGGCGGCGGATGCATCGCGTTTTACTGCGAAAAGGGCCGCAAAACCAGCGTCGAGGCTGCCCTGACATCGCAACCCGGAGCCGAAGTCCTGACGTACAACATCAGCAGCGAAGGGCTGGTCGTTAATGTCATGTGATACCGGCGAGATTCCGCGGCTTTGAAGCCGGAAACGATTTTGAATCAAAATACCGCGGTTTGGACGATACGCTTGATATTAAGTGCCTGGCTTTTCAAGGCTTAAGGCACTATTCATTTGTCAAAACATACAAGGGTTCGAATTTCTATGTTGCTATTTGGGCGATAACGTGTCACTGTGTATTCCTATCATCCTACTCTCGCGTCGCTTTTGAAGACGCGCTTCGCCTTAAACGGTTTTTGGATAAGTTCGAGAGAAGGCCTTTTATCAGTAGTAGAAGTAGCTCTCAACGATTTTTTTGAGTATCCGAAAGCCGGCCTTTTCCTTTTTTGGTAAGCCCGCATATTTTCGAAACTTCTCAAGCAGGCCCGGCCTATCCGGGAAAGGAAAAAGTAATAATGTCAATGAAATTGTACGTAGGAAATCTTTCTTTTAATACCTCGACTCAGGACCTTAACGAACTGTTCGGTTCGATCGGCACCGTCGAATCGTCGAACATCATCGAAGACCGTGAAACGGGCCGCTCGCGCGGATTCGCGTTTGTCGAAATGGCGACCAAGGAAGAGGGTGAAAATGCCATTGCTCAGCTTAACGGCAAAGAAGTCGATGGCCGTGAACTGAAAGTCAACGAAGCCAAGCCGCAGGAAAATCGCGGCGGTGGCGGTGGTCGCGGTGGTTACGGCGGCGGTGGCAATCGCGGTGGCGGTGGTGGCGGCTACGGCGGTGGCGGCGGTCGCGGCGGTTACGGAAAGTCAGGCTGGTAATTTGTTTTAACGAGAATGCCGGTGGGCCAAGGGTTCCACCGGCATTCTTCATCTAGTTCGATACGATCCTCATGAGCAATCAGCCACTTACAATGTCGCGCCGTCACGTTCTGGGCGACCTTAATACGCGTTGTGAACCGGCGGAAAACGTTCCGGTATATTTGAACGGAACGGATGGCGAAATGCTGGGCTATGTTGACGAAAGCCTTGGCAAATACGCCGACGCCTTTACCTTTCACATCGCTGACGACCTCTGCAAAAAACTTGCGGCGGGTCATTTTACATATTCGTTCGATTACGATTTTGCCGAAGGGAATCAGACGGCCGCGGCACCCGCGAAACGCCGGATCCGGCTCAATTCGATAACGCTGGTAATGCGAAAAGGCTATGAA
>JABFSB010000334.1 GCA_013140875.1 Acidobacteriota bacterium | reverse complement strand
CGACCGCTCGCTTGGGATGATCGAGGCGACCGGGCTTGGGTTGGATGCGAGGATCATCGATGTCGGCGGCGGGGCTTCGACTTTGGTCGACGACCTCTGGGAACGCGGGTATAAGAACCTCACGGTCCTCGATATATCGGCTGCGGCGTTGGAAAATTCAAAGCGGCGTTTGGGTGAGGCCGCTCAGGTAGATTTTATTGCGGTGGACATAACCAACGCGTCACTGCCTCAAAATTCCTTCGACCTCTGGCACGACCGTGCCGTTTTCCATTTCCTGACCTCGACGGAAGACCGCAGCCGCTATATCGACAATCTTAAATGCTCACTAAAACCCGGCGGCAGCCTGATCATCGCCACATTTGCCGAAGACGGGCCGCTAAAATGCAGCGGCCTGGACGTCGAGCGGTACGATTTAGAAAAGCTGGTCGATACGTTGGGAAACGAGTTCGCGCTGGCCGAACACGCGCGTGAAACTCATCAAACGCCATTCGACACACAGCAAAGTTTTCTTTACGCAAGGTTTGTCTTTACGGGCAAGTGATTTAATGCGAAAGCCCGCACGCAGTAAGGGCGATATCAACATTGAGTGTATCGCCCTTACTGCGTGCTGGCTTTTGCAGTATAACGAGCTGTGCGTCAACAAAATTGTTGACATTCAGATTTACAAAACGGTAAGCTTGGTTGTAAACGCTAGGAGGGTTTTGTGTCGCAAGTAAGAGTAAGTGAGTCCACCCATGACGTATTGAGGTCGCTTTCCAGGAAGGAAGGGAAACCGATGCAGGATATTCTCGATGAGGCCGTCGAAGAATATCGAAGAAAGGCTTTTCTCGAAGGATTGAGTCTTGACTTTGAAGTATTGCGAGCCAATGTTGAGATTGGCAAGGAAGACGAGGAAGAAGCCGCTCTCTGGGATGCTTCGTTAATGGACGGGTTGGAGGACGAATGACTCTAATTCATCGTGGCGAGATCTGGCTGGCCAATCTCAGTCCTACGATAGGACGCGAACAGGCCGGACTTCGACCGGTTTTAATTACGTCGAGCAACTACTTCAACCAGGGTTTTGCCCAGCTCGTTTTTGCAATTCCAATAACTTCCAGAGATAAACACATTCGTTCTCATATCGCCGTGCGGCCGCCGGAAGGTGGTCTCGCGGCGACCAGTTTTATCATGTGTGAAGCCATGAGATCGATAAGTAAGGAGCGCCTTACGAAACCCCTCGGAACGATCTCATCTGAAACAATAGGCAAAGTGGAAGATACGTTACGAATCCTGCTTGATCTGTGAGTTGTTGACGCAAGATCTCCTTTGCGTCGAGGCTTTTGCAGCAGATGGTTTCTTGAATTTAACCAATCGAACTAGTATTCTCTAGGTTCGTCTCGTGCGGACGTGGCGGAACTGGTAGACGCGCGGGTCTCAGAAGCCCGTGGCCGCAAGGCCGTGATGGTTCGATTCCATTCGTCCGCACCAATTTTTATATTTGCGTTGGAATTAAAAATAGCTAATAGCTATCGGCTGATAGCTATTAGCTATTTTTATTAGAACGATGCGAAACGAACTCACCATTGCATTGGCGGCAAACCAAGCGGCTTTTGGCATAGAGCTCAACGCCGAGTCGGTCGGGCGCCTGGCTGATTACTATCAATTGCTCATTGACCATAACGCACTTCTGCATCTGGTCGCACCGTGCCCGCCGGAGGAATTTGCGACGCGGCATATTTTGGAATCGTTGACGCTATTGAAGCATTTGCCGGGGCACGCGAAGTTCGTCGATGTCGGTTCGGGCGGCGGGCTTCCGGCGATTCCGTGTTTGATCGTGCGTGAAGATCTGAAAGCGCGGCTGATCGAATCGAAGGAGAAAAAGGCCGCTTTTCTTCGCACGGCGATCGAGAATCTTGGATTGACCGGACGCGGCGACGTGGTCGCGAAACAATTCTCTGAGACGGACGCAGGCGATGCCGAATTCGTGGTCTGCCGGGCCCTGGACAAGTTTCCGGAGCGGCTGCCGCGGCTTGTCAAATGGTCGGGCAAACGCGGGTTGCTATTATTTGGTGGCGAGCAGATCGGAAAGCTTTTGGCCGAATTTGAAGTGCCGGCTGATCGTGAATTGATGCCGTTATCAGAGCGTCGCTGCCTTTTTATCGTGAAAGGTTGATCGTTTCTATTTCGTAGCTTCGGCCAACTGCAATATAGCGTCGCGGAGCGTCGTTCCGACCGTTCCCGAATATTCGCCGGCGGTCAATGGGAGTTTCCTGGAGTTCGCAATTTTCAGCAGGTCGCCGCGGCCGATGCGGTACTGGACCAGTTCCTGTACCGACGCCGAATTCTCACGCCAGAACCGCTGGCCGCCGCCGAGGGTTATTTCCGCTCCATCGGCAACGAAAACGAGTGAGTTGCTCTTGGCAAAATTATGTTCCTTCGACGTGGATAGAATGCCGAGCACGTAGGCCGTGTTGGATGTCCGCGGCTTGATCTCACCCTGGAAATAAACCGCACGCACCTCGACCTCGATCCGCTTTTCGCCCGCGGACAACTCTTGAGCAATGCTTGCCGTTGAGACGTTTCTTATCTTTTTGTCGGCGTCATAACCCCAGAACATCGCGCCCGTGGCATTCTTTTGGGCAAGGGCATCGCCGCCGACCTCGACCCACATGTCCGCGTTTTCTTTCGTATATTGATAGTTCTTTGCTTCCTTGCCGGATGTGCTTGCGTTCGCGTAGGTCACGTATTGTGCCGACCTGTCCTTACGCGCCCGGAACTCCCATGCGGGAGTTAAGTTGGCTATCGACCAAACGCCGCGTTTCTCGGATTTTGCCAACGCCTCGTAATTTTCATAGGCCTGGCTTTCGAGCGGATCTTGACCGCTCCGCTGGGCGGGCAGATGCCAAGCCGCACCGTCGCGTACCAATTGCTGCCCAAGATCGAGATCGCCGAGATAAGCCTTGCCGGCAAGAGCGATCGGCGAAAAGCCGCTTGGCGTAAACACTATCGTTTTTCCAAGGACAAGCTGTTGAAAGTGCTCGCGTACGATCCGGCTCAACGGCTGCTCGGGTTCCGGTACTTCGACATACTGGATCGTGCCGGTGACGCGGCCGCTTTCGGTTTCGATCACAAAGGTCTTACCGTCGACGATGTCGACAACCTTGCCTCTCAACGTCTGCTGGGCGTGGGCGGACAGCACCAGAAGAAGCACGACAACGATTATGAGAATGTTTCCGAATATTTTCATCTGGGTACGCTCTCTTGCCTAGTTTGAAACCTGAAGCATGTTGTAAAGTAGCAGCTGCATTCCCTGTCCAGGGCAAACCGAATA
>JABFSB010000478.1 GCA_013140875.1 Acidobacteriota bacterium | reverse complement strand
GATCAATAACTATCCGGTCGAAAAACTGGAATCGCTCGTGATGTCCGTCGCCAGGGAACACCTCAGGACCATTGAGCTGTTCGGTGCTTTTTTTGGATTTGTGATCGGTGTCGCGCAGGCATTGCTTTCTTACTGGGCGTTCGCAAAATAAATTCCGCAAATTCACGTTCTTCGTCCGTCTTAAATACACAAGGCAGTGGTCCGTCCGTGCTTCTTTTCCATATTTTCCGTGCCAATTCGGCTTGGCCCCCCGACCGAAGGAAAAAGGTAAGACTCTAACAAGCCGGACAGACCACGGCCTTTTTACTTACTATGAGATCAATAATTGCGTTGACTATTTTGCTGCTCGCCGGAACCGCACTCTCCCAAACATCTTTAAAGAATGGGCCGAAAGTAAACGGCATCGGTCTTGGGGCCTCGAGGGAAGAAGTAATAAGAAAACTCGGAAAACCTACATCGCAGTCGAAAAAGGCAGCCGAAGAATGCGTCGGCGGGACTGAGATGGTCATGACTTATCCGGGGTTAACTTTCCGGCTTTGGGACGACTCGGATAATCCGCGAAAATTTACAGTCGGCTTTTTCGAGGTAAGATCGGCTCGCTGGAACGTGTCGGGAGCCAAAGTGGGCGAAACATCCGCGGCAATCAAGAAGCGGTTCGGCACGAGGGCGTCGCAGGAAACCGACGGCCACACAAAACTCATGACCTGGTATTACGACATGGATGAAAACAGCGGTCCGGGCAGCACGAACTTTGCCTTTCGCGGCGGCAAGGTATTTGAGATCACGTCGCTATGGCTGATGTGCTGATCACTTGACCATTGTTTGTTGGCTCGATCGCAGCAGCCAGTTGCCGTCCTTTCCGGTAAAGGTATCGGTAATCCTCGCTTTTCCGGAGCGGCCGTTCTTTAGGGTCAAAGATAACAGATATTTGAGAACGGCCGTGTCATCGGTCAATGTGCTCAACTCGGCCTCCGTGATCGTCCATGACTTGATCGATTTCTCTTTCTTTACATCCGCCAGAGCCTCGTTTTTGTTCTGCACTTTTCCGTCAACATCCGTGATCTGAAAATCGTCCGTCGTAACTTTCGATAACATCGCTATATCGCCGTCGACCGAGGCGTCCGCGATGTCATTTACCAACCTCACAAGCTCATTTTTGACCGAGTCGCGATCCGGCCCTTTCGCGGGTGCGGAATTCGCGGCCTGGTTCGAAGTTCCCGGACCGGGTTGAGAACCGGACCTCAGTTTCTCCGACAGGTTGCAAAAAGTCATTGCAAAACCAAGAGCGCCGATTATCGCGATCAATTTCATTTTTTACCTCAACTTAATAGGGTCTGAAACACCAGGTGGCTGAATGTTAATGGTCAGGGTTCGTTCAAGTCAACCTCTTCCCAAACGCCGGCGGAAAAAAATATTTTGTTCCATCATTTTTTTTGCAAGAAATCGGCAGCCGCTCGTTCTTTGGGTCGCAGCGTTACTCGTATGCTCACAAGATAAGCGGAGTTCTGAAGTTTTTGAGCCGCCGCCGGAACTGTGACCAAACGAAGTAGTCAGGCTGCGTTTGCTTGATTTGCGGTGCCGGATGGGTTGTAGTTCGGCTGAAAGAACCGCGATACGACCATTAAATAAAGGAATAAAACAATGAGAAGATCAGTATTAACTGTATTTTTTGCAGCAATTGCAGGTTTTGCAGCCGCGTGCCAGTCGACCGAACCGACCAAGCCGGCATCTAATGCGGCTTCGACACCAGCTGTTCCCGCCGCGACCGCGCCGTCGTCTCCGGCCGCTGTTCCGTCGGTTTCGCCGGGTGCGACCGTCGATCCAAAAGCTCCTGCCGCATCGACCAAGATCGCCGCTCTTGAAGGCGTCTGGCCCGGCGTCGAGGGAACCTCACTGACTGTCGCCAAGTCCGGCGACAAGTACAAGGTCTCGATCACCGGTCTCGACAAAAAGACCGAGTCGTTCGAAGGCACAGCCAAAGGCGACACGATCGAGTTCAAACGCAAGGACAAGGTCGAGACGATCAAGGCCGCGACCGCCGAAGAAACCGGAATGAAATGGCTGCAAGGCGAAAAGAATTGCGTCGTTATCACAAAAGGCAGTGAAGGTTTTTGCAGGAAATAACTTTCGACCAGCCAATCGGTAAACGAAGGCGGGCTTTCGGGCCCGTCTTTTTTATTTTTGAAAAATCTTTGAACTTTTGCGAAATAAGAAGCGTTACTTCTCAACAGCGATTCTACGGCGGAGGCAATTATGAAGAAGTTCGGTATCCTGATATTTATAGCGGCTATTATTTTAGGAATTTTCGTCAGCAGTTTCTTTTCGATCGGCCCGGCGGCCAAACCGTCCTTTAGTTTTTCATTCAACAAAACGACAAAAGGTTCCGGCAATGTGTCTACTGAAGCCCGTGACATTCGCGATTTCACCGGCGTGGATGTAAGCGGCGTTTTTCAGGTCGAGATCACGGCCCAAAAGGATTTTGCGGTCGAGATCGAGGCGGACGACAACCTAATTCCCCTCATTAAGACCGAGGTGCGCGGCGGCGTTCTGCATATCGAGACCGAAGACCGCCTCTCTACCGACAACGGCCTGAAAGTAAGAATTCACGCACCCGATATCGACGATATCGACGCGTCAGGCGCTGCAAAGATAAACGCGACAGCGATTAGCAACGAACAGCTTCAGGTCCACACAAGCGGAGCTTCCAAAATAAGCCTGAGCGGAGAAACGGCAAACCTTTCTGTCGATGTCAGCGGTGCAAGCCGAATCGAAGCCGAGAACCTTAAAGCTGAGAACGCTGAAGTGGACGCAAGCGGAGCCAGCAGCGTTTCGGTCTTCGCCGCTGGTGAACTTCGCACCGACCTTAGCGGTGCCAGCAAGGTCGTGTATTCCGGAAGCCCGAAAAACATCTATAAAAAAACGTCCGGTGCGAGCTCGGTCAAAGAGAAATAGAGAATCAAAAGGTCCTGTTATTCGAGGCTGGCGAGAGATTGCCGGCCTCTTTTAAGTTTCAACCGACTTTGTCCGAATCCCGGCGGCGTTCCCTTGGCCATCGAACCCGAATACAAAAATATCTATCCTGACTCGGCCCGCACGCAAAAGAGCAAGATCGGTCAAATTAGCTTCAAGCAGTTTCCGCAATTTTACAAATCGGCTGACAACGGCCTTTTCACGCTCGCCGTGCCAGCCTCGGTTTGAGGTCAGTTTGTCGAAGAATTCCGCGACCTTCCGTTCTTCAACTACATTTTTGAAAGGACCGAATACTTTTTCTAAGATCTCGGCCGGCGACCTTTCCACGTCGGCCTTATTCAAA
>JABFSB010000154.1 GCA_013140875.1 Acidobacteriota bacterium | reverse complement strand
GGGCGACCACGATATCGCCGTTTTCCGCGGTCTGCTGTTGCCGGATCAACACGAGATCGCCATCGTAAATGTCGACCAGGTCCCTCGAGTTTCCCTTTGCCCGAAGGAAAAAGTATCGGTGACCCGGCCTCGCGAGATTTATAGAGACCGGGATCGTCGCCTCGATGTTTTCCTCGGCCAGCAATGGTGTTCCGCACGCCGCGGTTCCGACCAAAGGCACGTCTACCGTGCGGGCGTGGCCCGACTCTTCTTCCAGGTCCTTCAGTATGCGTAAACTGCCTTCGGCCCGACGTTCGATCCACCCCTTTTCAACCAAAGCTTCGACGATCAGCGCCGCCGACCGCGGCGATTTGTATCTGAGCGCCGTTTGAACGTCCCTTATGGATGGCGACCTTGGGCCGTGGACTACCGAGTTCCTGATGTATTTGAACGCTTCGACTTCTCTCAGAGTAAGCAACTGGTTCTCCATACATACTAAGTGTATAATTTTGTATGCTTACCGTCAATTGGCCGTCGGTGGTGCCTTATGGCGAGCAAGGACGCCCAACGGCGATGTTCAATTACGTCGGTAGTAATTAGGCGTGTCTTACAGCTGACACTGCAAATGGGTTTTTCAAAAAACGGTAAATGTTATCCTCGCGATAGGTTTGTAAGAAATCCATTTTCGGGAGGTATTGATAGTGAGGAAACAACTTGAATTAACTCAAAAAGCGTTAGTCGCTCGGCTCCACAGACTGGGCTATCGCGATGTAACGGAACGCAGGATAAACGACTGGAAGAGCAAGGCATTGCTGCCGCATTTCGATCGACGCGGAATCGGTCTCGGTAAGGGTAAGGGTAAGAGCGAAAGCACCTGGACGAACGGGCGGGCAATCGTGGAGCAAGCGGTTTGGATTTATCGGCTCTTCGAAATTTACGGATATGCCGAGAGCGTTTATCTGCCACTCTGGATGCTTGGATATAACGTTCCAAAGGAACTGATCCGGACCGCACTTCTTGAACCTTTGGAAGGTATAGCAGAAATGTTTGAATCGGAGGCAGTCGGAAGGCTCGAACGGGTCGAAGCTTACGAACGAAAGGACGGGATCATCGAGGACTATATAGGGGATATAAGTTACGACTGGATCAAAAAAGAAAAGATCGCGGAACTTCTTGGCGTCCCGCAGGAGGTTGTCGAGGCGACTATGAATATCTTTTTCAATCCGAACTATGATCTCGGGGATCTCGGATTTGAGGATGGCAACCGACAGTTGGCGGTTTGGAAGGATCGCCTGAACAACGAAATCGTACCCGTACTTACAAAGGGTTTCGACGAGAATCCCGAGACTGTCACTGAGCCGGTCCGTCCGGACGGCCTGGATCTGCTCTTTTCACAACCGGGAGTTTTCCAAATGTACTTTTCTATCGCAGCACTCAGTCGAGTCGTTGCCGAGGCATCGGTAGACGATTTTCGGAGCACTCAAGAGGATCTGCGCGTGGTTCGAGCTGCGGCCGAGCCGATGGGCGATATTATCTTGACGCTGATGAAACACGCAAAGATCGAGCGACGTCCGACGTTGCCGGACGTGTTGCCTCAGCTTTTTCAGGCCGCGACTTTGCTCGTTTTGGCCGACATCTCTATGCGCCGGAACGGTTACGGGCCGCACATTGACTCCGTAAGGACTGAGGCAGCCAAGAAATTTCACGAGGATTTGAATCAGGTTACGGAACAGTCTCTGGCTGAAGTAGGCTCGGAGTTCGCGAATGCCTTTAAAGGGGGCTTAAAGAAGTTGAGGAGAAACTGGAATACCCTCATAGCTGAGAGCTCAGATTACTCTTGTTAGCTGAAAGCCCAAAACCAATGCTGGCAAATGAACTAAGACCTTTCGGATGTGACAGCTGGGAAAAGGAACCGTGGGACTGCTACAGATCGAGACTGGCCGTTCCGGACGATCCGGCGCTTGAGCAGTTCTATCGACAGATCTCGTACGATCACTTCGATCATTTCAACGAACGTTACTCGAACTTTGAATTAAACGACTACAAATGCTCGATTTGTGAAATGACGGCTGTCGATGCGTCGTCATGGGTTCGCTATTTTGGCAACTGTGAGATGCGCCAATGGTGCTGGCAATATGATGAGTTCGAACGGACGGGAAGCCGGTATCCGATCTTCCGCGAAATGTCAGAAAGCGGTACGGCTCCTTTTCCGCCGATCCTTATAGACACCAGTAAATTGACAGACACCAAGTACGTTTACGGAAAGCCGTTACATTTGATCGAGGGGACACATCGTTTTAGTTACTTGATACGTATGCTGGAACGAGATCTGATTAGTCCCGAGAGCCGCCATAGCTTCGTGGTACTTGAGCCGAGATTCCCCTAGATCGTGACAAATAGGTTTGGCGATTTCTTTATGGCCGATGTGTATCTCGCAGGTGCCGGCGTTTCGCTCAATGCACCGACAAACTTTCCGCTTGTGACAATGATCTCGACCGCGATCGCTGAGGCGGTGTCCCCCGATTTGGAAAATGTATGAAGCTCTTCTAAATCTGTTTAACGGCCAGAGCGAAGGGGTCTTTGTTTGATCGTTCGACCGACAAATCAATCCACCGTGATCTAACGGAAGTCGCCGAGAAGAGTAAAGGCTCCCCAGTAAAACGGTTCATGAAAGCCTGTTGATTTATCCCGTATTATAGTAACGGCCGCCCTCTGAAGTGCCCTAGTTGTTGAATGTCCGTCAAGATATTCCCGATAAAAAGCATTGCTGAAGGATTGAGTGGCTTCATCATTCGCTTCCCACTGCGAAGATACTACTGAAGAACTTCCAGAAGCCAGCAACGCCCAGGGAATACTAATCAATCCTTCACCGTTATGAACTTTACTGGTGTCACAGGACGCCAGAAATGCTAAGTTGTTCGGCTTAAGGCGAACTGATAGAAGATCGTTAACGGTCAATCTGCCAGAGTCGGCTGCAAGCGGCTGAAAGGCAAGGAATGAAGATAGAGAATTTTCGCTATCGAGTTGGGCGTGCATTGAGAAATGAAGGATGTCAGCGCCCGCCGAAGATTTGAGGAAGTCCGATTTGGTGGCATTCAACCGAGGTGAAATTCCGAATAACTTCCCAATACTTGTCGCCTCGCTATTAACATAGGCTAGCTTCTGGCGGTTGAAAGTATCATTCGCAAAGATCTGAATAGTCCGTCTTCGTGGCGGTTCGGATGAAAGCTGCTGCTTCAGCAAATAAACTGAAGGTGAATACGAAATCGTATTCGTCTCAATCAAGTATTTGTTACCGTCTGGGCTTAGGGCATGGAATGGTATTCTCCACAATTGTTT
>JABFSB010000148.1 GCA_013140875.1 Acidobacteriota bacterium | reverse complement strand
GTCCTGAGCGGCTCGCAACGGGATATCGCCTCGTTTGAGTTTTGCCACGAGGGGCGTGCTTCCCACAGTCGTTTCAACTGATCCAGGTCGTCCGCGGTCATCCGACGCACTCTCACGTCAGGGTTCGGCCTCGTACTTTTATCAAAGTTTGCCGGGCCATCCATCAGCAAAAGCTCCCGCTCGATCTCGAATCCAAGTTTTTGGTACAGGGTGACGGCGGGAGTATTATTTGTGATCACTTCAAGAAGAAATTGTTCGATCCCGGCGTCCTTGAACTTCGGAACCATGAACCGGAACATCGCTTCACTCGCGCCCAGCCGTCTCCATGCCGGGATAACTCCTGTACCGCCGTCATAGACCGTCGCTTTTCCCTTCCATTGACCGAAACCGTTGAGAGAAAAACCGATAAGTTCCCTGCCTTTGAAGCATCCAACCGAACGGTTAAGATCGATCGCGTTTAAATTGATGTGGTTCCTGAACTTTACGAGGTCCAGTTCGAACGGCCTCGCATAACCTGAAAATGCTTCGCCAAACCTTTCAAGCAGAACCTCAAAGTAACTCTCGTCCAAAAACCGGCATTCGAACGCGGGAGTTTCGTTTCCAAAATTCATTTGTTAAAGTTAATAAAATGACTATCGATAATTTTTTTGATAGTGAGCAAAGAAAAAATAGTGTATAGCCGCCCAAAAATGCAAGTCCTGTTAGCAAATGAATACGGTTTCTGTTTCGGCGTCGAACGCGCCGTTGACATGGTGGAAGAGGCCCTTGGCGAAGGAGATACCGTCCGAAGCCTGGGCCCGCTGATCCATAATGAACAGGAAATGGAGCGGCTTGGCAAGTACGGCGTCACTACGATCAGCGAGCCGGTGCAGATAAAGCGCGGCGAAACCGCCGTCATCAGGGCACATGGCGTAACTCCGCAGGTGCAGCAAGAGCTCGAGGCAAAAGCCTCAAAGGTTGTGGACGCAACCTGCCCCTTCGTCACCCGTGTCCAACGGCTCGCCTCACGTGCCGCGGCGGCCGACCGCCACGTTGTCATTGTCGGCAGCCCCGATCACCCCGAGATGATCGGCGTCAAAGGCTATGCGCCCGATCACGCGTTCATCATCCGTGACGAAACCGAGATCGACCAGCTTCCCAGACTGAAAAATCCTCTGGTCGTTTCCCAGACCACGATCAAGCTAAAAACCTTCTTCGACACTGCCGAAGCAGTTAAGAATAAAACCGATGACAGCGTCGAGATCGTTAACACCATCTGTTCGGCGACCAAGGACCGTCAGGAGTCCGCCCGGGCATTGTCGGGAATGGTCGATGCATTTTACGTTATCGGCGGCCGCCATTCGTCAAACAGCGTCAAACTCCTGGGCGTTTGCAAGGAAAACTGCGAGAAAAGCTTTTTGATAGAGACTGAAAACGAGATCGACGCGGACGATTTGAAGGGCGTCAAGACTGTCGGCGTAACCGCCGGAGCATCTACGCCGGAATGGCTGATTCAAAATGTCGTCAAGTATCTCGAATCGATCGGTTAGATTTGTGCATTCTAGTTCACCGTCTGCTCGTGTCCGTTCGACTCCTGCTGGACCTGCACCGCGATATTCTGTACCGGCGAGGTAACTCCCGCCACTCGCAGCGTCTCGATCACCTTTAAATTCGTATCCGACAAAACCTGGCTGAAATTCGACGGATGGCAGGCCGGAGCCACCTGAAGCACGGGTCCGAACCGTGAAATCCGCACTACCTCGATCTCCGGTGCAGGATCTTCCAGCACATTCGGCACCTCCGGCAAACGCGCTTTCAACAATTCGATCGTTTCCGTCAAATCGACATCGTACCCAAGCTGTATCCGCGATTCCGCTTTCCGGTACCGGCTTTCGGAGAAATTCTCGATGTTGTCCGAGAATATCTTATTGTTGCCGACGTAGTTCACCACGTTTTCGTCCGTACGAACGGTGGTCACAAACATTCCGATCTCAGTGACCCGACCGGTCACGCCGCCCGCCGATATTTTGTCGCCCACCTTGAACGGATGAAGGATCACGAGAAACACGCCGGCCGCGAAATTTGCCAGCAACCCGCCCCACGCCGCACCGACCGCCAATCCCGCACCGGCGAGCAGAGCCGCAAAAGTAGTAGTCTCAAAGCCAAAGAATCCAAGGATCGCAACGACCAGCGCGATGTTCAGCAATACGGTAAGCGAAGATACCGAATACCGGATAAGCGTCGGGTCGACTTTCTGCGTACGAAGCGTACTGTCCACGGCCCTCACCGCATAGCCGATTACCCACCGGCCCGCGAGTAAAGCCAGAACCGCGCCCGTCAGTTTCAGAACAATGTCGAGAAGCGTTGCCAGAACGACGCCGTTGGTTAGTGTATCAAGCCATCCGGTCGCGTTTGGCGGCTCCTGAAAAAGGTTAAAAAGTAGAAATGATGTCATCTGCTATTCCTCGCTTGTGGGCAACAAGTATCAGCCGATGTTATTGAAGATAAAGGGGTTTAGGCTGACCAAAAAGGCCGCGTTTCAAGTTATTTCACTTGATACGCGGCCACGGTAGGACGATAAAACCAGATTACGGGGTTGCCTCTTCAAATTTGGGCAGTGAAAATGCCCGGTTTATGTAGATGCCGAACTCGGTTCCCGATTTGACCTCGGCTTCCTCGCCTTTGGTGTAGCGTTCGCCTAAGAATCCGCCGCCTGCACCGAGCAATCCGCCGATCAAAGCACCCTTTCCGCCGCCGATCGCCGCGCCGAGCAAAGCTCCGCCCGCCGCTCCGCCGCCGTAAAAGATAACTTTGCGATGCTTCATTTTGTCGCCGCTGGCAGTGCCTTCGTTGTCGCTTTTGGCGTCATCGCTCACCAGTTCGGTCAATGAGCCGCTGATCGCACGCTTCGAACCATTCGGCAGAGTTACCTGAGTAAACGAAGTGTCGATCGACCCGGGCTTGCCGCCTTTCTGGGCTTTGACGACCGAATCCACTCGGCCGGTGATCTCGCTGCCTTCCGGGATGACGATTGCTCCGGTGGTCGAATAGACCGGTTCGCGTACCGTGACAGTGAACGTGTCTCCTACGGCGGCCGTTTTCGAACTGATCGTCTCATTCATCCGTACCCGAATGCGTTTACCGGCCGCGACCGAGTAAAGCTTAACAGCTGGTGTGACCGGTTTGCGCACTACAACCGTTTTTTTCCGCAAAACCGGCTTTCTTTTTGTTTGTGCCGAAATATCCGTCGTTCCCGCCACGACCAGCGACATCGCGAAAACGGCAAGCGCCGCAATTCTTACGATCTTCTTCATATTCTTTCCTCCTGGCTCAACAATTAACGACCGTTCAGGGCAATCCGTCCGGAATTTCTAAACATAACCCCGACCTATTGCCGATTCACCGCCCGACTTACTTTGATGCACATAATCTTATTACTCTTGCGGTCGAAACAAAACCCGATCACGTATAACGTGCAAATATTTTTTCGAAACGCGAATCTTATTTTTTTTGAAACGCGAATCTATTGTATATATAGTGTAAGCGTTAACGATAAGTTCATTTCTAATTCCTGGCCTTGCCCCCGGGCCCATACACCCGGGGGCAATGTTCTCTGGACGGAGTGTATCTCAGGTATTACCTGCATTATATGAGGCTTTTGCGCGGCACAACACTTCTTTTCGGCCTGAACCTTCTCGACGCCTTACTCACACTCGTCTGGGTGCGAAACGGTATCGCCACCGAGGGGAATCAACTTATGGCCCGCCTGCTTGAGGTGGGCGACCTGACATTTCTGGCCGTCAAGGTCGCGATCGGCGCCGTGGCATTCGTGGTCTTGTTGAGATGGAGCAACCTTAAACTTGCTCGATATGGCCTTGCCGTCGCCCTTGCCATATATATCGGACTAATGGGAATACACGTTTTCACCGGTCTGGCCGCCTTCGGGCTGATCTCTGAAACAGCCCTCGAGGACATGGCGTTCTGGACCAAAACGGTTTTCGCCGCGATTATCTAAAAATTCTTTGATCGGTCAGCCGCACGATGTTCTATTATGAACATCCGGCGGTTTTTTTGCGTATTAAATCAACACAACGCGCCGTCGAAATATAAGCATCAAAGACGTTGCAAAAATATATCTGAGGACTAATAGCATGAACATCAAACCGGTTTATCAACTAACGGCAAGACAGGTCATCCTGCTTGGCGTCACGACCGCACTGATCGCGATAGGTGCAACGGCTTTCGTTTACGCGATCGCAAATTACTGGCGCCAGATCGATAACTCCAGCGTATCGTTGGCGGAATCCGCACCGCTTCCCGGGATCACCGACCCATCGGCCACGACCGACGAGCAAAACAGCATCGAAGTTTATAAGGCGATCTCACCCGGCGTTGCCTTTATCAGCACGACATCTTACCAGCAGGATTGGTGGGGCGGAGTTCAGGAAGGTAAGGGCAACGGCTCGGGGTCGGTTATCGACAATCAGGGACATATCCTGACGAACAATCACGTGGTAGCCGATGCCCAAAAGCTGACCGTAAATTTCGGCGGCGACAGGGTATATCCGGCCACAGTGGTCGGCCGCGATGAAGACACCGACCTTGCCGTGATCAAGATCACGCCGCCTGCCGAGGGACTTACCGTCGTACCCCTTGGCGATTCGGACAAACTCGTCGTCGGCCAAAAGGTCCTTGCCATCGGCAATCCGTTCGGCCTTGACCGCACCTTGACGACCGGAGTTATTTCGGGCCTGCAGCGTCCTATCAGGGCGCGGAATGGCAAACCGATCGATGCGGCCGTCCAGACCGATGCTTCGATCAATCCCGGAAACTCGGGCGGCCCGCTTCTTGATAAATTCGGGAAGATGATCGCGATCAACTCGCAGATCCTTTCGCCCGCGGGCGGCTCGGTCGGTGTTGGTTTCGCGATTCCCGTCAGCACGGCCAAACGCGTTGTGCCGCAGCTGATCCAGTTCGGCGAGGTTCGCCGGCCGAAACTCGGTGCCTCGCTTCCGGAGGTCGAAGACCTTATTGCCCGCGGTTATAAGCTTCCGGTCGACAAGGGCCTGCTTGTTTACAGTCTCGTCCCCGGTGGAGCGGCCGAACGTGCCGGCCTGAAAGGCATTACGCAGGATGGAACTATCGGCGACATCGTACTTTCCGTAGATGGCCAGCCGACAAACAGCGTCGATGACCTCTATCGCCTGCTCGATAAAAAACAGATCGGCGACACCGTCCAGGTCGAGGTTTTCCGTGGCGGAAGGGCTGTCACGCTTCCGGTAAAACTGCAAACCGCACCGACAAACACAAGGCGTCCGGTACAGTAAGAGATGCAAAATGCAGAAGCCCGCGCGTGAGCAAGGGCGTAATACTCACGTTGAATGTTACGCCCTTGCTTACGCGCGGGCTTCTGCATTAAGAACAGATGATCGAGTTAAACGATTTTTACAACGACGGATTCGGGTGGATCTGCCGCCACTGCGAAAAAGCATCAGCCGCCGAACCCGAGCGCCGCCATTCCCGCTTCATGACCGAGGGCGAAGCAGAAAGTAAACGCCCGGAACTTTCCAACAAGGCGCTCGCCCGCTGGGCCGATGCCGCGCAAACGACGCTCCTCTGTCCCAGCTGCGGCATCACCGAACCGGCCGAGATCTCTTAACTATCAACCTGTCGCTAATCGCTGAAAAAACGGTTTTCTTTAGCGGATAGTTTATCTACGTTGGCTTTTTAACTTGCCGGTGATAGTTTTTAGTTAATGCCGAACACTGAACTCGACTCCGCGGTAGAGCTTGCCAAACAGGCCGGGGCGGCCATTCTCAAGCATTACGCCGCCGAAATAATTACTGAAAACAAGATAGGCCTGGACAATCACTCAGAGCCCGTGACGGCCGCCGACCGCGAAGCGAGCCGAATAATCGTCGAAGGCCTCGCCCAACGATTTCCTGCGGACGCGATCCTTTCCGAAGAAGAAACGGACGAATTGCACGGACGTTTGGCCAGCGACCGCGTATGGATCATCGACCCGATTGACGGCACGTCGGGCTTTATCAAAAAAGACGGTGATTTCGCCGTCCAGATCGGCTTGGCGGACATGGGCGTCGCCGTCCTTGGCGCCGTCTATCTTCCGGCCCGCGATGTGCTTTACTTTGCTTCGAAAGGAAAAGGGTCGTTTCGATCCGTAAGCGGCGGCAAACCTGAGAGGCTGACGGTATCGACCAAAACGGACTTCACCCAAATGGACATCGCCGTCTCACGCGATCATCGCAGCCCTAAGATGTCGCGGATCATTAAAGACCTCGGTCTTCGAAGCGAGGTCGGCCGCGGCTCGGTCGGCGTAAAGATCGGCCTTATCGCCGAACAGACCTGCGACCTTTATATCCACCTCTCGCACCGGACAAAATTTTGGGACACGTGTGCTCCGCAGATAATTCTTGAGGAAGCGGGCGGCAAAGTAACGGATTTGTTTGGTAACGAGTTTCGATACGATCTCGAAAGCGTACTAAATCTCAATGGAATCGTAGCGTCAAACGGCGTCGCCCACGACCAAACGCTCGCTCACCTCGTGCCGATATTGAATGATCTCGGACGCTTAAAAATGTCAACGGCCAGCCGGACCTGATCGCGACCTGTAAGAAGCCCGCGTTCCGAATGCAGAAGCCCGCGCGTTAGCAAGGGCGTAACATCCAACGTTGATCATTACGCCCTTGCTGACGCGCGGGCTTCTGCAATAAAAACCTACCTCAGTACAACCCTTCGAATTATCGGAAGGAACAGCGCGTCCGGCAGCAATCTTCTTAAAATCAATATTGCCCGTGAATTTACCGGATACCGCATCTTCCACGAATCGTCCGTCACCGCGTCATAGATCACCTGGGCAACGACCGAACCATCCGGCCCGGTCTCGCCAGCTTTTTGCATATTCGGCATCGCCCTCGCTACAAAATTATCGTATGCGGTCAGTCCGTCCTTTTTGCTGATGCTCATCGACCGTTCGTAAAAATCCGTCTTGATCGGCCCCGGCTCGATGATCTTTATCTTGATATTGAAATCCTTTACCTCGAATTGCAGCGATTCGCTAAACCCCTCGACCGCCCATTTCGACGCGTGATAAATGCTGTACAGCGGAAACGTCAGCCGTCCGCCCATCGAAGCGACGTTCACGATCGTGCCGCGTTTTTGCTCCCTGAAATACGGCAAAATCTCGCGGCAAACGTTCATCAGCCCGTAAACATTTGTCTGCATCTGCCGCTCGATCTGCTCCTGAGTCGCCGCCTCGAACGGGCCGACCACCGCGAACCCCGCGTTGTTCACGACCGCATCTATTCGTCCGAATTTTTCAAGCGTCGCGGCAATCGCCGACTTGATCGAATCGACATCCGTCACATCCAGACGAATGCATTCGACATCAACGATATTTTTCAGCCCGTCCGCCTTTTCCGGAACGCGCATGGTCGCCGCGACCTTCCAGTTTTTCGTCTGAAACAGCTTTGCGGTATGCAGCCCGATGCCGCTCGAAGCACCAGTGATCAAAACGACGTTTTCCATGAAGGCTAATTTACCACAGAGACACTGAGGCACAGAGGAGAAGAAAATTAACCACAGATAGACACAGATAAACACTGATTAGGAAATTCGATCCGTACTCACCATCCGTGTTCATCTGCGTCCAGCTGTGGTTTCAAAAGCTCTTGATCTTCTCCGTGCTCTCTGTGACCTCTGTGATAAAATCTTACAAATGAAGTTCCTGCACATATCAGACATCCATCTCGGCTGCACGCGGTACAACTTGCCTGAAAGCCAGCGGGATTTTTTCGATGCGTGGGTCGATGTGTTAAAAAAATACGCGATCGGCGAAAAGGTCGATTTCGTGATAATGTGCGGCGACTTTTTTCACAAACGGACGGTGCCGCCAGAGACGATGGATTACGCGTTTGCGGGCCTCAGTTTGCTCAGGGATGCCGGAATTCCCGTCGTCGCCATCGAAGGCAACCACGACCAGAAACATTCCGATACGCCTTATAGTTGGCTTCGCTCGCTTGAAAAATGGCGGCTGCTCCACCTTCTCGAACCCAAGAGCGAAGGCGACGGCTTTATCTACGAACCGTGGGATTATGACCGCGACGATTACATCAACGGCGGTTATATCGACATCGGCCGTGCCCGCATTTTCGGCTCGGCTTGGTACGGCGGCCAGATGCGATGGGCCGTTCCCCGGCTGACCGAAGCCATCAAAGCAAACCACCGCGAAGGCGCCTTTCACATGCTGATGCTTCACACCGATGTCGAAGGCCATCAAAAACATCCGCTGCCCGCTATCTCGGTCGCCGCGTTAAAAGAACTGAAATCCGCCGTCGATTACGTGGGCCTCGGTCACACGCACATGCATTACGAGATCGAAAATTGGGCGTTCAATCCAGGCTCGATCGAGGTGACGAACATCAGCGAATTCCGCGAAACCCGCGGCGTTTTCGTCGTCGAGGTCGGCGAAGATAATTCGATAAATGCCCGTCACGTTCAGGATTATCATCAGCGTCCTTTCGAACGTTTCAATTTCAAAGTCGATGGATACGCTGAAACAACCGAAATCACGGAAGGCATCCTTGAAAAGGTTAACAGCCGGCTCAGATATTTTCAGGACGGCGGTCCGCAGCCGATAATCGAGATCAAACTTACCGGCCGTCTCGGCATTCCGAACTCGATGCTTGAAATGCAAAAGATTCGCGACGAGGTCAAGAAATCGGCCGACGCCCTGCACGTGCTGATCAAAAATCACACCACGCCGGTCGAATACGCCGTCGCCGAAGATGTCGAGGAAGACGCCAGCCGCGAGATCGTCGAACGCCGCGTTATCGAAGACCTGGTCGTTCGCGATAATCGTTTCAAGGGAAAAAGCGAGCAGATCGCCCGCCTCGTCGTCGGTGTAAAACGGCAGGCGTTGGGCGACGAATCGCCGGAGAAAATAGCCGATCTGATCGGCCAGGAGTTGGAAGCCGATCGGGAGGCCGAATATGTCTGAAGCCGCCGCCAAGGTTGAATTGATGAAGCGCCTGCCGATCTTCCCGCTTCCGCTCGTGCTGCTGCCGGGCGAGATGCTTCCGCTCCACATTTTCGAGCCGCGTTATCAGGAGATGCTGCGCGATATCGAGGCCGAACGGAACCTCTTCGGCGTCTCTCTTTTCGAAGCAGCCGAGGGCTTCTCGGACCGTCCCGAGATAGGCTCGGTCGGATGCGTGGCCGAGGTTCGCGAATCGCAGCCGATCGAGGACGGGCGCGCCAATATACTCACCTTTGGCGTGATCAGGTATCGGATATTGGATTTTGTCGACGAAGGAACGGCTTACTTTAAGGCCGAGGTCGAGTTTTTTGAGGATTCCGGCGATGACGAGGCCGAGGTCCAAAAGGCCTCGGACGAAATATTCGAGCTGTTCGAACGCGTCGCAAAAGCGGCCTTCGACCTAAGCGGAAACCGCGGCAAGTTTCCCGAAATACAACGCTCCGACCCAGAACGTTTGTCCTTTCTCGTCACCGCCGCGTTTAACCTTGAGAATGAGGTTAAATACGAGCTGCTAACGATGGAAAGCACCGTCGCCCGTTTTGAAAAGCTGAAGACTATCCTCGCATCGGCGGTTGGTCGAATGGAGGACAGTGCTTCAATACACAAAGCCGCCCAGACGAACGGACACTCCAAAAAGAAAATAGACCTGTAGAAAGCGGGCTTCTTTTCTCAATTCACCGGCGCCGGTTCGCTTGCGATCATAACCGGTTCTCCGAGCGAGTTCCTGAAAAAATCTATTACGCGCTGATCGTATGCCTCTGAAACCGGTATCGACGCGTTGATCACGCTAAAGCCCGACGGGCTCAAGCCGGTATTGGCTTCGGCCTGCGTCGAATTCGGGAAGCATTTAGCCAGTTTGGAGGTCGAATCCTGAAACTGGGGAGCATCCGAACCGGCCAGCAGCATCGCTTTGCGATTATTCATCGCCTTGGCCGAATCGCAAGCCGGCGTGCGCGAATAACAGCCTTCGTAAAAATATGGATACGCTCCCCACTGGCCCAGCTTGGCCGTCACAGTGCTGACAAACGGGAACCGGGAATCGATTACCGAAGCAACCAGGCTGTCGGAATCCGCCGGGACCGAATCAAGCACCAACGCCTTGACCGAATCGCTTTGCGAGGCCGCGTTCAACGCCGCCAGCGATCCCATTTCAAGCCCGTAAACACCGATATCTTTTCCTACGAGCGGACCTTGCGTCGAAGATTTCAGGCCCTTTACGAATTCAAGCGCCGAAGCGGCGTCGGTCGACTCGCATCCGCCGAATGACGTGTAATCGACTGGCGGATTCTGTCCGTGGCCGCGCTGATCGGGCATCAAAACGGTGAAATTCGTCGCCTCGTTCAGCTTCACGCCCAGATTGAGGAGGTGCGACCGGTCCGCTCCATATTTATGCAGCAGGATCACGGCCGGAGCATTGTCGGCACCGCGAAGCAGCCAACCGCGGGCCGTAGTGCCGTCACGATTTGCCCACGTTTCCTCTGT